>JBBRPU010000057.1:0-14054 GCA_038227545.1 Candidatus Acidiferrales bacterium | reverse complement strand
TTAAATTCAACAACCCCAACGTCAAAAGCACTTGCGGCTGCGGCAGCTCCTTCAGCGTTTAGTGTTCCGCGCCACGTTTGAGACTAAATCTGCGTTTACCGGCTTGTGAACATTCAAGTGTTCACAAGCCTTTTTTAAGCGCCGTGCCACTCAATTCACTCACGCTCGGCAACCGGTCCGTCGGCTGCCCTACACAGCGGGGCAACCTGGATTACCGGCACCACTTCTGTTATAACTTTCCCGTCTCCGCGCTGGAGGACGTCGTGCCCATCGAGTCTGGTATGCCCATCCGTGTGTTCGTCGCTGATGACAGCGCCATCATGCTAGAGGCCATTCGAAAGCTCCTTGATGGCGAGCGTCAAATCGAAATCGTCGGAGAGGCTTCTACATTCGCAACTGCCATGCAGATGATCGCGGATCTGAAGCCTGACATTTTAGTCCTCGATCTCCACATGCCGCAGAATCGCGGCTTGCCTGCACCGCTGGTCAAAGCCCAGTTGAGCTGCGTGGAATACACGCTGGCAATTTCCTTCGCCAACGATGAAGAAGCCAAATCCCTGGCGGCCGGCTACGGTGCGATCGCGTTGCTGGATAAGATGAGTTTGTATTCACAGTTGGTGCCCTCGATCACGCGACTTGCGGAACCGGAGGCGTCGCCCTCGTACAAATTGGAGTTGCAGCCTGGTCCCAGTTTCATTGGTGAAAAGGACGGTCTCGCTCTCGAGCCCTCCGAATGAGCTTCGACGCGAAGAAATAGTTCCGGCGCGCGCTCGCCCTCCGAAACAACGGACATCGCGCCATTTGCTTTCATGCGCTGCGAACCGTATCCTGAATTACGGGCATGAAAATAGCGCTCGCGCAGTTTAATCCCACCGTAGGCGATTTTGCAGGCAACGCCGCTCGCATCTTGAGCCTGGCGAACACCGCTCATCAACGCGGCGCCGATCTGGCGGTTTTTTCCGAGCTTTGCCTTTGCGGTTATTTACCCCAGGATTTGCTGGAACGTCCCGCCTTCATAGATCGCAATCATAAAGAATTGAAAGAGCTGGCGAGCAAGCTTCCGCTGCCTGCCGTCGTTGGCTATGCCGGCCGCGTTAAAAACGGCCACGGAAAATCCATCGCTAACAAGGCGGCGCTTATTTCGGAAGGCCGGGTGGTCTTCGAACAAAGCAAGATGCTTTTGCCGACTTACGACGTCTTCGATGAGTCTCGCTATTTCCAGCCCGCCGACCGGCAATCCGTCTATGGTCTTGGCAACGAACAGTTGGGTATCACCATTTGTGAAGACGTCTGGAATGACAAGAATTTCTGGGCCAATCGCCGCTACGACCGCGATCCGGTTACGGAAATTATCGGGCAGGGAACTACTGTCCTTCTGAATATCTCCGCCTCGCCGTACACCATAGACAAACGTGGTTTGCGCCTGGAAATGTTGCGCTCCATTGCCGTGCATCACCGGCGGCCTATCGTTTACGTAAATCAGGTAGGCGGCGACGACAGCCTGATTTTTGATGGTGCCAGCATGGCGCTCACCGCTGACGGGACAGTTGCCGCCCAGGCCCGCGCCTTTGAAGAGGATTTGGTTTTCTTTGACACCGTCACCGGGCGCGGCGAGATTCACGACCAGCCGCATGAAGAAATTGCCTACGCCTACCGCGCCATCATCACCGGAACGTACGACTACGTGCAGAAGTGCGGCTTCAAAAAAGTACTGGTGGGCCTTAGCGGCGGTATTGACTCCGCAGTCGTCGCCGCCATCGCAGCGGAGGCCCTCGGGCCCGAGAACGTTCTGGGCGTGTCCATGCCCGGACCGTATTCGTCGCCGGGCAGTAAGTCCGATGCGGCAGCCGTGGCCAAGAATCTTGGCATCAACCTGATCACCGTACCTATTGGAGAAGTTTTCGACACTTACCTGCAGGCCTTGGCCCCGGTTTTTGGCACGCTGGCTCCTGACGTGACCGAAGAAAATATTCAAGCGCGCATACGCGGAAACTATTTGATGGCGCTCTCCAATAAATTTGGCTCCATGGTATTGAGTACCGGAAATAAATCTGAATTGGCGGTAGGGTATTGCACTCTATATGGCGACATGGCCGGCGGGTTGGCGGTTATTTCGGATGTGCCCAAATTGATGGTCTACGAGCTGGCCACCTGGATCAATCGCGAAAGGGAACTGATCCCTCAAGCGAGCATTGATAAGGCGCCGTCCGCGGAACTGCGCGCCAATCAGAAGGACGAAGACATCCTTCCTCCCTACGATGTCCTCGACCGCATCCTGAAAGCCTATATTGAGGACCTCCACAGCCCTCAGGAAATCGCCGATCGCTGTGGCTACGATCTGAAACTCGTGCGTGACATCGCGCTACTTGTGGATCGCAATGAATACAAGCGCAAACAAGCCGCGCCCGGTCTGAAAATTACTTCGCGCGCCTTTGGATTTGGCCGTCCGTTTCCGATTGCCCAGCGCTTCATTCCCTGATCTGCGAATGTTCCACGCGCAGCTTCACTCTAGGAGACTTGTGAATACCTTTACGAAATGGATCGCTGTGATGGCCCTTAGCTTCCTCGCGCCCGTTATTATACGCGCCCAGCAAACTCCGCCGGCAGCCGCGCAGAAGCCCGCCCAATCTGAAATTCAGAAAAGTGTTGAAGCCTATCTACGCAACATGTATGCGTTCGGGCCCGATACCCAGGTTACCGTTGGCCCGCCAAAAGAGAGCAGCATTCCAGGATTGCTGGAGACCAAGATAGACGTAAAAGTCGGTGACAACGTCGAGTCCGTGAAATTTTACGTCAGCAAGGATGGAAAATATCTGGTGCGCGGGGAACTGTCTGACATGACCAAAGACCCCTTGGCAGAGAATCGCGCCAAACTTCAGATCAAGGACGCCCCGTCTTTCGGTGACCCCAACGGCTCCGTCACCATGGTGGAGTTTTCTGATTTCGAATGCCCGGTGTGCCGCAGCCTCCACGACGTGCTGCAGGGCCTACTGCTCACTTACCCGCAGGTCCATCTGGTCTTCAAGGATTTCCCTCTTGAGCAGCATCCCTGGGCTCGCACCGCCGCCATCGCCGGACGTTGCGCCTACAGTCAGGATCCGAAATCATTCTGGAAAATTTACGACCTTATATACGACAACCAGGAAATCATCTCCGCGGAGAACGCCTACAACAAGTTCAACGACTACGCCTCGCAGGTCGGCCTGAATGCCGACACCTTTAAGACGTGCCTGTCCAGCCCGGAGGCCGCCGCCACCGTGGAGGCCAGCCATGCCAATGGCTTAGCCCTGGAGGTTTCCAGCACGCCAACCGTCTTCATTAATGGCCGCCGCATCGTCGGCGCCGATCCTCACCTGATCGAACAAAACATTAAATATGAATTGGCACGTCCGAAATCTTCCAGCCGCTGATTCCCTCGCCGGTCAAACCAAACAGCACTTTCGAATTCGCTTCAACGTGAAGTGACGGAAATTATTTCAAAGCAGAGAAGTGCAATTGCCAAGCGGACGTGCGGCGGGTTGGCTCCAGATCTCGAATTGACGCCAAGAGAGTTCTCGATTTCTTAGTTAACATAATATAACTTATGGGACACGATGTCAAGACCAATCTTGATACTCGCTCATCTTTCAAGACCAGCCTGCTCTTAGCAGGGCCTTCGGTTGGCCCCTACTCCTTGCAGGTGATGCTCTTCGGCCTGGCGCGGGGGGTGCGCCAGGCCGGCCAAAACTCCGCGGGCTGTCGCGCGGCAAAGCGCTCAAGCCCTCAGTGGACCGCGCGCGCGGCCACTGCACCGGCGGCCGCGCCAATCAGCATCCACTTCGACGCGCGCGCAATGCGCCGTAGAATACTGCCGCCACGCGCCACCCGCAGGGTATCGTCACGTTCCTTGGTCAGCGCCCTGGTCTTTCCCTGCTCATCTGCCAGATTACTCTTTGAAGCTGCCAGGCTTGCCTGGCACGCCTGGCAGTCCAGCGCGAAATCGTACATCGGCCTCAAGTCCTCGCCCGGTACCACAGCTTGCAGATTCGAAGCCTTGGAGTCGCTCGACGTGCCGTCCGTCTTAGGGGTTTGACTGCTGCTTTCGCCCAGCAGGCTTCCCGAAGCTGCCGGAGCGTTTTGCAGCGCGATCGGGGCCGGCAGATGCATTTGCAGCGGCATCTCCTTGACGATCTGTGCAGGGGACTGCACGGCGCGCTTCTGTTTCGCGATGGCCGCCAGCGTGTCCGCAAGTTTCGCGTCTCGTTCCTGCTGCCGAGCGGCAGCGGCCTCTAGGGCCGTTTTGGTTGCCGCGAGTTCAGCAGCTAACGTCGCGCGATCGCTTATCTGTGCCCGCCACGCGACCTCAATCGCGACGAAAGTGGTAAGCAACACGATTCCGGCCATCACACGAATCCACTTGGTTAGGGTCATGGTCTGTCGCCTTCAAAAGCCAAAAACCATCGGTGAAAAATTGGCTATCACGGAAATTGATGACGGGTTTCGCAGCTCATAAATAGTGCGGCCGACGCGCCAGCACTTGCGTGGGATACGCCGCGTTCCCGCCGCCGTTCCAAGCCAGTAACGCGCGGGTGCAATCTCCGCCGTGGGCGTCAAATTTCCTGCGCAGCACTTTGCATCCTAGCGTCAGGCTCTGCTCCGGGTCGCACAACGCGGAAAGAAACGGGCCATCGAAACCCGTCTCGCGCGCCACTTGTCCCATCACCTGCATCAGCCCCCAGGAGAATCCGCGCGCATACGCTTCGGAAGCCGTCACCTTGTAGTTGGTGTAGAGCGCGGCGACATATTTCGCGATAAACGCCGGCTCAAATCGCAGCGCCCAGGGATTCCATGCCGATTCCTGTTCCACGATCGCGCAAACCAACGCTGCGTCCAATGCGTGCACAGCCGCGGCCTTGCGTGCCAGCGAAATAAATTGTGGCGGGGCATTCACCATTGCCGGCGATGTCCGTTCAGGTCGCTAAAGCGCACCGGAGGCGCTTCTTGCGGCTCACTTCCCTGCCGCCGGGCGATTTCCCGTAGCGCGTTGTAGATGTGCGGCAAGTGCGAGACCGCCAGATCCCTCACAAACGCGCGCGCAATTTCATCCGCGCGCATGCGCCGGTGCAGCCAGCGCAAGAACAAAACAAACTGCACGAGCACCGGAACGACGGCGCCGAACAGGCCGAGAAGATGCGTGGGCATAGGGAGTCCTTGCGTGCAAAAGAATGCAACGGCGTCGGGCTTCCTCGGCGTCGCGAATCATCAACGTTTATCCTGAAATGTGAGTTGGCAAATTTCTAGAACAGCGCACCCGGCAATCCGCCCAGCGTGGAGCCCAGTCCCGAAGCGAGCGTCGAGAAGAATCCGTTCCCGCCGCGCGACGCGTTCGCGCGCGTATTCAGGAGCTCGGCGGGGATTCCCAGGGTGCGCCCCAGCAGGCTCGAATCCACTCCGAACAGCCCGGAGAGCCCCTGCAGCGCCGCCATCTTGCGCTGGAATCCAGTGTTGGAAAAATCCAGCTGGTTCTGTTGCACCTGTCCGGCTTGCGCAATTCCCTTCTTGCGCGCCAGCTCGTCGGTAAGTTCGCCGAAGCCGGCGGAATTTCGCGTACGCGCCAGGCGGTTTTGCGCCGATTGCTGCAGCGCGTCAAACGAGCTGGCCAGCGCGCCCTGCGATTGCCCGGTTACCGCGGCCTGGTCCGCGGGACTGAGCTCCGGATTGTTCAGGATGCTTTGGTATTGCGGCAGGAGCAGGTTGCCGAGCTGCTGCTGTTGTCCGGTAAATTGCTGGTTCAACGCATTCGTATTCGCCAGCTGCTGGTCGGTCAGTTGCCGCGTCTGTGACTGCGCTCCACGTCCCATAAATTCCTCCGTGACTATCCAATTTCAATTTCATTTTCGAAATTAGCCGGCTAGCTTGCGACAGTAAGGTGTCCAGGCATCGTCACGAACCCAACCCAGTCGCTCGATGCGTTTGCCAAATTTCTTTTTGAGGCCCGGGGGCAGCCACGCGTGTACGTCTTCCAGCCCGCGCTGCCAGGCGTCGGCTTTCGCCGCGCTGTGCAAATTCAACAGGGCCTGCCAACGCTCGCGGGGAGTTCCATATGCCGGATCGAGGAGCAGGTACGCTTCCGCGGTCAGCCGCAATAACGCTGCGCCGACAACCTGTTCGCCGCCGTCGCCAGATTTCTTGCCAGTGACTACCAGCTTGGTCACAAACAGCGGGTTACTCAAATCGGGTAGCGCATACGTGAATCCCTGCCGCGCGTGAATCTCGCGCAAGGCGTGCAGATCACGCTCGGTGTATTCGCGGACTTCCAAATTGCGCTGGTCGCCCACAATTATCGCTGCGAAGCTCGAGTCACGCGTGCGCCAGGGTGCAGCCCAAATCCATTTCCTGCGCGCAAAGTTCCATCGCGTAACGCGCCGCTGCCGCTTGAAGGCAACGGTGCCGGGCCCGATGAGCCTCCCCCAGTCACTGCTGTGGCGGGAACGCCGAAGGTAACCGGCGTGGACGGCAGTGAGCCCACGTATTGCGAATAAGCCCGCCAGTACAGCGTCTGGTTGCCCAGTTGCCCGTAGAAATTTCTAGACGCGCCCAGGAAATACACTCGCGGCGAACTGAAAGCCGGAGTAGTGTCCGACTCCGCGAAATAAAATAAACCGGGCCTCGAGTCCGCCGGATCGCTGATGGAAATATCGAACCATCCATTCGCCGCCTGCACGGCGATCGCCGCAATCGGCGACGGCGCGGCCGCGGGGGTGCTGGGGTCCACACCGGCGTGCTGGCTGGCGGTGTTCACCGCGGCCACCACTTTCACCAGCGTCTCGTAGAGATACGGATCCCGATCTTTCAGCGGGGCGAGTTGTGCGACGGTCAGCATAGAGTTCGACTAATTAAGTCCTCGAACCGGCGCCCACGGATCCACGCGCACCGACGGCGTAAATTTCTGCAAACGAAACCACGCCCCGTTCTGGTTGGTGCTCACCTGAAAAGCTACGCGCTCACCCAGAATATTAATCGGCAGCTCCAGATCGCGCGTTGCCGGCACACTCAACGGCAAAGGCTGCTGCGCCTGCGGCACGCTCGCTGAATTCGTGAAACTTGTCAGCGCGAGACTTCCCGCGCCTTCCACAAACATGGTCAGGTAGCTGAAAAGCTTTCGGTGCGCTCCCAGACTGAGCGTCTGCTCCACGGTACGCTCGGGAAAAAAATGCGTGGTGTAATAACTGGGAATCGCCGAGCCATCGTCGGAAAACTGCGAGTCGCTGAGTTGGTAGGCCTTCCCGGTCACCGCGCCGCCGCCGACTCCGGGAGTTCCGCCACCGAAAGTAACCGCCGCGCTTCCGTCGTTACGCTCCAGCAGCGCGCAGGAATTTGCCGCCACTGTCCACACCGACCATTTGCGCGTTTTATCCGTCGCGGTTTTCCGCCCGGCGTAGGAAATACTCACCGGCGGCCGGCTGGCAATATCATCGGCGGTATCCAGGTCGCGGTAATCGAGCGTCAGGACTTTGTTAGGAGAAGTGGCAGCGCCCAGCGGCACGCCCACAAAAATCCTGCGCTCTTTGGTATCTACGCTAACCCATACGGTGTGCCCGTATTGCCAGTTGATTTGATTCCAGGTGGGTTGAATCTCCTGCGATATTTTCACCGGCTCGCCGCCGCCAAAAATATACAGCCCGGTACGGTGCGCGATGACCACCCAGTCTTCTCCGACGCCCACGCCACGTGCGGACGGCGTACCCACCCGGCGCGACACTTCGGAAATACTCCACAGCGAAGGCTCATTCACGCCGTCGTCTTGGGTGACATGCAGCGAATGTTCTTTCACAAAATAAAGCCGCTCGCGCAGTTTGAAGGCGGAGCGAATGGCCTGCCCGTTATTTTCCGCTACGCTCAACAATCCGTTGATGCCATCGTAACTTTCCGGATCTTCTACGCGGCTGGCGCGCACCAGTGAAGGATTCACCGGATGGGCGCTGGGAAATATTTCGATGGCGTCAATGTAAAACTGTCCATTCAACGTGGGCGTACCGTCGGCATACACCCGCAACACCAGATCGGAAGGCACATTCGTCAGCGGCGCGGTCAGCTGCGCGGTGTATTCCGCGTAAGCAGGCGTCACTTGTGCCGCCGTCAGCTGCAGCCCGGCGGAACTTCCCGCACTCGCACTGAAAAGATCTATGTGTAGCGTGCCTTGTGCCAGCGTCAGACTGCGCGCGCATCGCGCGCGCACCGTATACGCTGTGCGGGACTCAATGAGATTTGCGCCTAACGCGTCCTGCACCGCGCTCTGCGCCATCAAGCCGCGCGTTGCCGCGACGCCATTTCCTACGATCGAATATGCCGCGCCCCACACCACAAAACTTTGCTCGTCCGTACCGCCGGCGGCCAACGCCACATCCGGCGTCCAGCCCAGCGGATAATGCGGCAATGCCGGACCGGTAAAACCGCCGTCAAAGCCCAGGTTCACCCAGTTATTTTGTTTGTTGCGCTCGCCCCACCAGAAAAGTCTTTGCGCGTAATCCATCACGCCCGCGCAGTCGCTCAGCTCGATCAACCGAAACAAATCGTCCACATTGGTGCCCGCGAGCAGCGTGGCGTCGGAAAAATCAATCACCGCCGAAGTCGTAGTGTTGTCGGCAATGACCATGCTTCCGCCAAAAAGCGTCGCGCCATTCCCGGTATAGAAAAAACTCGCTCCACCGGCACCGGTGAAACAAATTATTCTCGCCACCACATTCGACGGGCCTATGGGAATGTTGGAAACGACGGCGCGCTTGCTGCCGCTGGACGTCCACTTCGTCGCCGGCCCCGGCTGCGTCAGATAACCCTGGCGCGTTTTGAAAATTACGCACGCCTGGTGGACGCCGGCGCTTACACTGCCCGCCGCGGCCACCGAACCCGCGCCGGATGATGCCAGTCCGCCGGTGGCAGCCGTATAGCGGAAGTGCGTAGAGTCTGGAACGCTGGCAATCGTGTACGTCCCGTTGTAAGCGGCCACGGTCACGCCGCTGATGCTGACCATTTGATTCACCACAAAACCGTGCGCGACGTTCGTTTGAATCGTGGCTATAGCGGATGCGCTGGTCCCTCCCCCGGAGGCAGCCAAGCCCGACACGCCCGCGACAAATGTAAACTGCGTGGCGCTCAAAACAGCCAGCACAGAAAAAGTACCGTTGTAACCAGCGATCCCCACGCCGGAAACAGTCGTGGATTGTCCAGCCGACAATCCGTGTGCCAGGCTTGTCGTGATGGTGACCAGAAATCCGTTTTGCGTAGCGCCCGTCGGGCTGGCCGCAATGGTCACGGACGCCGGTTGCGAAGCGCCGTTGGGGCTGGCCGAAATCACCACGACGATATTTTCGTCAATTACCGCAGGACCCGCTCCCGGGCCACCCTGACTGACGCGATCGAAATGGGTATCGTCGAACTGCCTGGGCAGATCTGTACCGGTTCGTCCATCGCTGAACGCCATATATTCGCGGCCAAACAGCGTGGCGGAATGCGCGGACGCGTTCGGCACCAGTCCGGTGGCCACGCTGTTCAGTGTTCCCGGCGCAATTTCCTTATACAGCACGCCGTTCGAGTCCAGCAGCATCGCGCGCAGTGTCGAGCTTGCGGTTTCATAGGTCTTCAAATAATTGATCGTCGGATTCCCTGCCAGCGGACCGAACAGCGTCTGCAAACCCGGCCTGGTGGCCACTCCGCCGTTGCTGAAAACCACGTCCTGGCAATCCGGCGACACTCCATGCGGCAAATCTGCAGGAGACATATCGGTCACCAGGCCGCCAAAAATCTCGATCGGCGCGTCAAATGATCCAGCGGTAGTCATGATTGTTTTTATTTGCGGAGCGCAGCAGTATCGAACCGAAAGTTCCTAAGGCGAGATATGGTCATCTCTCCTCGTTGTGAGGCATACGCTGTGTTTTTTGAAATCTGCGCGTGTTTTTTAAATCTGCCCGACTTTCCAATTACTGCCGATGCTTCGAAATTTCTACCGCAGCTCCTTCTTTCGGTCCAATTCCATACAAAGCGGCTTTCTCGCGATCAAGAATCGCGCCGCAAGACCGGCACACCGCCACGCCGTGCTTAATCTTTTCCCCGCAGACCGGACAATCCGCCAGCGGCTTCGGGTCATACAGCCAGGGCTTTTCCTGTCCTAGCTCGCGCGCTGCCCGCCGCTCCAGATCCGTGATGAACATGGGATTCTTGCTGCGCTCCCACTCCAGATCTGCCGCCGCAACCAGGCGCCGCTGAAATTCCTGTAATTTTTTGCGCGCTTCCAGTAGCTCCGTCTCGCTTGGCGCGGCCGACGACGCCACGAACACGCCGTGAAAACTTCCTTCCCCGGAGTCGCTGTTAATCTCGCGCGCAATGTCGTCGGCAATCTCTCGCGCGGTGATGCGGTACTCCATGGTGCGACGGTCGCCCAGATCCATCACGCCGATACAGCCGCGAATCGGTGTCACCGCGTACGCTTCCCCCGCGTCCGGCGAGCGTACTTCCAGCGAACCAAAGTAAGTCCGGTTGCGCGGCGGCCACTTCTCCGGAGAAATATTCACGAGCCACACCGTTTCATCAGCAACCGTCATAGCCGGACTCATAGACACACCTCTCCCAATGCGCCAAACATTCTTCACCGCCAAATTGCCACCAAGAGAACGCGCAGCAAAACACGCAAGTCGATCCAGCGCGGCGGGTTTCCCACCCTCGCCTTATAGGGTGGGTCTTTCTTTTTTTACCCTGTGCAATCGCTGCCGAATCCCCAACCGCATCCGCTACTGCATCCGATACTGCACCACCACGTTCGCATCCGCGGGACTGGTCGCACATCCCGCCGCCGCCGTCTGCACTAAGAACTGCAACACCGCACCCGCCGCATAATTTTGCGAAACGCTGCCGCTGTCATTCGCAGCCGCAGCCACGGTGATATTCACGGGCGTAGTTCCATCCGTGAGCCGCACCACCGCGTTTGTCGCGCAACCCGCCGGCGCAGTTTTTGCCTGCAGTTGCACTCGCGTCACGGTGACCGCTTTGTCCGTCGTCCAGGTACCGCCAGTCCACGTGGCCGTCAGCGCCCCCGGCAGAAAAATGTTTTGTTCTGCGCGCGGACTGGCGCTTACCGCTTCATTCCCAAACGTCACGCCCTGCGTGAAGTGCTGCAGTCTCGACCAATCCTGCTCCACATCCAACTGCCCCAGTGGATGTAAATTGCCGCCGCTCCAATTGTCCATGGTGGCGACGGTTCCAAATTGTTCTATTCCCGGCGATCCACTGGTAAATGTTGTGTCCGTTGCGCTGATGGAGGTCACGCCATTCCTCGAACACGTGAGCACTCCGCCCTGCGCCACTTCCATGCGCAGGACATCTCCCGGAGCGCCCGCGGTCGCCGAGGAGGCCAGGGTGACGCCCGTGCCCGCGGTCAACTTTTGCAGCAGCAGCGAGGCATTATTTTCGACGCAGGTGTACCCGTTGCTTCCCGCAGACAGCAACACGTTCACGCCCACAAAGTCAGTAGCGCCATTCAACGTGGCCACCGTTACCTGCGCGAATTGCGAACTGGAGAATGTAGTCGCGGACCATGCCGCCAGATTCGTGCCGCCCGTTCCAATTGCCGCGTTGCCGGCAACGTTGAATCCCCCGGCGATGGTCGACCAGTTTCCTCCGACAACTCCATTGGCTCGATTGAAATTGTCGTAAGCGCTGTTCAAGTAACTGCTGACCGCGATTACGCCGGTTACGTCCGGCAACACCTGTGTGCGGTTGGCGGTGAAATTTCCAGAGATAGTATCAACGGATCCGCCGATTATCTTCAACTGCGGCGCGCTCACGCCGGAGGGACCCAGCGTCGCTGTGCCAGCGGCACTCGTGGCGGGTACCGATTGCCCGCAAACCGTTCCGGAGGTATCTACAAAGGCCGTGCCCGGCACCGTGAAGCTCGCGCAACCCGCGCCACCGTAGTCCACCCTGGCGCCATCTCGATAAGTAACGAATCCAACCGCCCCGCTGGGGAGCGTGGCCGTAATGGTGATGGTTTGATTGCCGCTTGTGGTGGTGATCGGAGCGCTACTGCTGACCACGGTAGAATTGCCATTCGGATCAAGTGCCGCGACAGAGTACGTGTGCGCACCGATCGGCACTGCCCCGCCCGCCGACAGTGAGACGACGGGTGTCGGCGGAGGATTCATGGCGTAAAAAAACTGCCCGTTCGCTCCGCTTACGGAGACACTGCCATTGATAAAATTCTCATTCGCTTGTCCCGCGCCCAAATTGTGAAGGATATATGTGCTGAGGCCAATCACCCCGCACCCGGAATATCCGCTGCTGACTTCCACCCCGCCCTGCGTGGAGCCCTCAAATAGTGGTTGGCTGGCATTTCCGCACGAGGGATTTATTACCGAATACGTGCTGAGGCCCGACGTGTTGGTCACATCTATGATTGGAGTGGCTGGCCCGCCAACGGCATCCGCGTATCCGACATTGATGATGGTCGTTTCGATCGCTGGACTGCCCTGTACGTTATATCGGAGCCACGGGGTGAAGCCGCTTTCAAACAACGGCTCGATGAACGTGATGTGCCCGGGTACCGCTACCAGGGGCTGAAGTCCGTAGGATTCGTACAAGATTCCCTGCCCGGCGAAAATAGTCTTATTGAACTCGATGATGCTGGCGACTCCCTGTCCGGTGGAGCCCCCGGTAACGCCCAGCCCATGGTTCACGCCGATGGTCAAGGCCTCCGGCACGCCCCACGACCCCCCGTTCACTTGAAACAGTCCACGATTGAACCAGAAATTAAAACCCGCAGACCGCAAAAGCATCGGCATAGAGCCAGGGTTTCCTGTGAAAGTGTCGTTCTCGTAAGAGACGTTCGCCACCCCGCCGCCGCCCGCGTCCTGATCCTGCAGCACGCAACTCTGGTAGGGCTGCAGACACGTCATCGCCAGGTTCTCGAGGGTGGCGGGGCCAAAGCTGCCCGGCACGAAGTAGAAGAGCGGATATCCGTTCCCGCTGATAGTGGTAGACGAATACGACTGAAATTGCGACCCGTTCAACCCCGCTCCCGGGCGCGATTTAATCGTCAGCCCCACTTTCTTCATGATCAGCGGATCATTCAATACCGTGGCGGCCCCCAGCTCCAGCGTTAGCTGAGAGACGTTGCAGTTGTGATAAAAATCCAACGGGGAGTTGAAATACACGGCGGTCACGGGGTTCGTAGCGGGCACAACCAGGGTGCCGCCGCCGGTCACCGGCATGGCCGCGCAGCCCGCCAGAACATTGGGCGTGTTGTCGTGATTCGCGGTTTGGCTCGTCGCCGTACTCCCCGCGGCAGTTGCCAGCGTCAGGTTAGTTCCATTGACGGCGGTAATGGTAGTGGCCAGAATTCCGTTCGTAGTGGTCACCGGAGGTGTACTGGGAATGTAGGCTGGCAAAGCTGGCGCGGTAAGTCCCCAATCCACGAACGCGCTATCCATTCCTTCCCCTATTCCCACGATGGAGTAACCGCCGCCGCTCTTCTGTCGGTAGATGATGGATTGCAGCACCGTGTATTGCTGCATGTTCCACTGCACGGTGTTCTTCGCCACCACATTAGCGGAGCCGCTGCTCACCGTGCCGGAGCGATCGGGTGCCCCTGTCTGCAGATAGGTAAATGTCGTAGCAGTAGGCGTAGAAGAAATCGTAAACGCGCCGTTGAAGTTCGGGTCACCCGTTGCCGTGATATTCACGGGAACGCTGTTCTGAAAATTGTGGGCCGCACTGGTGGTGACCGTGACCACTCCCCCGCTGCGGGTGATGGAGCTGATCGCAACGGTATTCAAACCTAGTGTGGCCGCACCGGTGGTAGTCGTTCCCGCCGGACTGGCTACGCTCAATTCTCCGTGGTACCCGCGCAAAACAATCTTGTAATCATAGGTGGTCGAGCCATTCAACACTCCCGAGGGAGTGACGATCAGCGCCGGGCTCGTAAGTGTCGCGATGCCCGCTCCCGCAGTGGTTCCAAGATTGCCTCCCGTATTCGCCACCGTGATATGGCCAAAATCTCCATCGTTCGCAAGCACCGTAAATGTTCC
>JBBRPU010000056.1:0-14147 GCA_038227545.1 Candidatus Acidiferrales bacterium | reverse complement strand
GGCGAGTGGCCGGACATAGATCTCGATTTGCCGAGCGGCGACCAGCGCGAGCGCGCCATTCAATACGTTTACGAACGCTACGGAAAACTTGGCGCGGCCATGACAGCCAATGTCATCACCTATCGCGGACGCTCGGCGGCGCGCGAAATCGGCAAAGCGTTCGAGTTCGATGCGGAAGTTCTGAATCGCCTGACTTCTCTCGTGGGTGCGTGGGAATACAAAGATGCCAACGACACGCTGGAGCGCCAGTTTCAGGATGCCGGCCTCGATTTACAGCATCCGCAAATTCGCAAATTCTGCGAGCTGTGCGTGCGTTTTCAGGATTTGCCGCGCCACCTCGGCCAGCATTCCGGTGGCATGGTGGTCTGCCAGGGACAACTCGATTCCGTGGTGCCACTGGAGCCCGCCACTATGCCCGGGCGCGTGGTGGTGCAGTGGGACAAAGACGATTGCGCGGACATGGGCATCGTGAAAGTGGATCTGCTCGGCCTGGGCATGATGGCCGTGCTGGAAGATTCGCTTAAAATTATTCGCGACGATTATGGCGAAGAAGTTGATTTGAGCCGCTTGCCCGCCAACGACAAGGTGGTTTATGAAACTTTACGGCGCGCTGACACTGTGGGCATGTTTCAAATTGAAAGCCGCGCGCAGATGTCGTGCCTACCGCGCCTGCGGCCCACGTGTTTTTACGACATTGTTGTGCAGGTGGCCATTATTCGTCCGGGGCCCATCGTTGGGCAAATGGTCAATCCTTATCTGAAGCGGCGCCAGGGACGCGAGGCGCCCAATTGTTTGCATCCCTGCCTGGAGCAAGTGCTCTCGCGCACCCTGGGCGTTCCGCTTTTTCAGGAACAGCTTCTGCGCATCGCCATGATCGCCGCGGGTTTTACCGGCGGCGAAGCGGAAGAATTGCGGCGGGCCTTTGGTTTCAAGCGCTCTGAAAAACGCATGAAAGAAGTGGAGCACAAGCTACGCCGCGGTATGGAGAAAAACGGTATCACCGGCGAAACGCAGGACACTATCATTCGCGCCATTACTTCTTTTGCTCTGTATGGATTTCCCGAATCGCACGCCGCCAGCTTTGCGTTGATCGCCTATGCCAGCGCGTATTTGAAATGTCATTACCTGGCGGCGTTTACCGCGGCGATGCTTAACAATCAGCCCATGGGTTTTTATCAGCCACCGTCTTTGGTCACCGATGCGCAACGGCACGGCTTGCGCGTGCGCCCTATTGATATCACCTGCTCCGATTGGTTGTGCACGCTCGAAAAAATCGAAGGGAAATTTGCCCTGCGGCTGGGCTTGCGTTACGTAAAAGGTTTGCGTGCGGAAATCGGCGCGGAAATTGTTCGCGAGCGGACAATTGGTCCGTTCACGTCGCTGGATGATCTGAAACGCCGCGTGCCCCGAATTCAAAAAGGTGAGTTGGGCGTGCTCGCGGAAGTTGGCGCATTGAATCGCCTGGGCAACCAGCGGGGATTTCATCGGCGCAGCGCTTTGTGGCAAGTGGAGCGCACCGCGCGCTCCACCGGCCCTTTGTATGAACGTAGCGATGATTTCGGGCCGGAAGTATTTGCAGAAACCGCGCCAGAGAATTCCGCTGCGCCCGCAAGCTCGCCGCTGGCTCCCATGAACGCGGAAGAAAGGCTGGTGGCCGATTATCGCGGCACGGGTTTGACCGTGGGCCCGCATCCCATGGCTTACCATCGCGCCGAACTGCAAAAAATGGGTGTGCGCTGCGCCGCGGAACTGGCGCGCTTGCCGGACGGTTTGCAGGTGCGCATCGCCGGCGGGGTAATCGCGCGCCAGCGTCCCGGTACAGCAAAAGGATTTGTGTTTTTAAGCATGGAAGATGAAACCGGAATCGCCAACGCCATCATTTCGCCGCAATTGTTTGAGAAAAACCACGTGGTGGTAGTGCACCAGCAGTTTTTGCTGATTGAAGGGCAGTTGCAGAATCAAGACAATGTGGTGTCCGTGAAGTCGCAGCGCATTCAGGCATTGACGATTACCACCGCGCCGACGACTTCGCACGATTTTCACTAGCGTCGCGCGGATGAAAAAATAAAAAGACCGCGGCGCGGGAAATGTCATCTAACTACCGTGAAAGTAACTACCCTGAAAGCCAAACCCAGGAAAAAAACAGCGCGACGTAAAGCGCCTCGAGCATCAAGCGCATCGGCCAGTAAAGTCGCCACCAGCGCCGCCGACTCATCAAAGCCGGGCCTGCAGATACCGCGCGACGTTAATGCCACGACGTTGACCGTTGACGGCGGGCCCGTGCAGCTCACTAACTTGCAAAAAGTATTTTTTCCGGGACTTGGCCTCACCAAGCGCGATCTGCTGCAATATTATCTGGACGTTTCTCCCTGGCTGCTGCCGCACCTGGAAAATCGCGCCATGGTGATGAAGCGCTATCCCAACGGGATCAGCGGGGAATTTTTCTTCATGAAGCGCGCGCCGTCGCCGCGCCCGCCATCCATTCCGGTTTGCTCCATCGAGCACGGCTCCGGAAACGTGATTGATTTCCCGGTGATCCAACACTTGTCTTCCTTGTTGTGGGTGGTGAATCTAGGCTGTATAGATCTGAATCCGTGGTCCGCGCGTTGTGATGATGTGGACCGTCCGGATTACTTGCATTTCGATCTGGATCCGGTTCCGGGGGCTTCCTTCGCGCGGGTGTTGGAAACCGCGCTTATCGTTCGGGAGGCGCTCGAATCCCTCAAAATAAAAAGCTACGCGAAGACCACCGGTTCACGCGGAATTCACGTTTATGTCGGCATCGAACGCGGGCCCACGCAAAAACAAGTGTGGACATTTGCCAAAGCGCTGGCGAAAGCGCTGGAATCGCGCCACCCGAAAGTAATTACCGCGGAGTATCGCATCGCCAAGCGCCCACGCGGCCGCGTGCTGGTGGACTACAACCAAAATGCCTGGAACCGGACGCTGGCTTCTGTGTATTCCGTGCGCCCCAAACCTACCGCCACGGTTTCCGCGCCAGTGACTTGGGACGAAGTCAAGCAGGGCGTACGCATTGAAGACTTCACGGTTGCAAATGTTCCGGCTCGCCTCCGTAAAATTGGCGATCTGTGGAAACCGCTGCTCGAAAAAACAAATCGCGTGGATCTGAAGGCCTTCCTATGACCCTGCCGCTCAATAAAAACTACGCTCCCATGGAAGCCTTGCCCGCAACCGAATTGCCGAAAGGCCCGGAGTGGCAATACGAGCCCAAGTGGGACGGATTTCGCTGCCTGGCATTTCGCGAAAATGACCGCGTAGATCTGCAATCCAAGTCGGGCAAGCCGCTGACGCGATATTTTCCTGAACTGGCGTCGGCGCTGCTGGCTATCAAGCCCAAGAAGTTTGTTCTCGACGGCGAAATAGTCATTCCAGTGGATGGCCATTTGTCGTTCGATGAACTGCTCATGCGCATCCATCCGGCCGCGAGCAGAGTTTTGAAGTTGAGCCAGGAACATCCGTGCGTATTCATTGTTTTTGACTTGCTGGTGGACGAAAAAGGTGAATCTCTGGTGAGCCTGCCATTGGAAAAACGCAGAAAACAACTGGAGCGCCTGGCGAAATCCTATCTTGATGAAAATCCCAGCATCAGCCTCTCTCCCGTCACGGCTGATTTGGCTGCCGCGCGCAAATGGTTTCACATGGGCGTAGGGCTGGATGGAATTGTGGCGAAACGTAAGGACCTGCCATATCAAACCGGCGAACGCTCCGGCATGCAGAAAATCAAAAAGCAGCGCACCGCCGATTGTGTGGTGGGCGGGTTTCGTTATCTTGAAAAAAAGCCGCTGGTGGGCTCACTTTTGCTGGGCCTCTACAATGAAGAGGGCCTGCTGGATCACGTGGGTTTTAGTTCTTCCATCCAGGCTGACGAGCGTTTGGCGCTGACGCGAAAGTTGGAGAAAATAATCAAGGCGCCGGGGTTTACGGGCAAGGCTCCCGGTGGTCTCAGTCGCTGGAGCACCAAGCATTCCATGGAATGGCAACCGCTGGATCCCACGCTGGTTATAGAAGTACAGTTCGATCACTTCACGGGAGGGAGATTTAGACATGGCACGCGATTTCTGCGCTGGCGGCCGGAAAAATCACCGCGCGATTGCACCATGAAACAGGTCAAGCGTGAAGATAAATCCGCGTTGGGATTGCTCTGAATTCTTTGCTTCCTTTTTGTGCCGCGAAGGTCCATGCCAATAGAGCGCCTGATGCGAAGTGAAACCGCTCGCCGAACGCGCATGTCTACGAATACAAAGTCGCCGCCGCATCGCATCTTTTTATTGTCGCCGGCGAACGCGGGCGGCGTCCGCGCGAAAATGATCATGAGGGAGAATGCGCGCTTTATCCTGGCGCGCCGTTTGCGCAACGACGGCTTGCCGATCGGCGAACTCTTCACGTTTATCAGCGGCCTGTATTTCCGCGGCAAGCTTGCCTACGCGCAGACTTTTGCGGTGCCGCCCGCGGCACTGCCCGGCGTGCTGGTGATCACCGCCGGACGTGGGCTGGTACCCGCCGAGACGGTGGTCACGCACGACGAATTGCTGGAAATAGCAGGCGTTCCGGTGGATGCGGGCGATTTGCGATACCGCATGCCGTTGGAGCGCGATGCGCAAGATCTATTTCACAAGGCGGGGAAGGAGTGCGAGGTGGTGTTGCTCGGCAGCATCGCGACGGCAAAATATGTGGAACCATTGCTGGGCATTTTTAATGAACGATTATTATTTCCGTCCGCGTTTGTAGGGCGTGGGGATATGAGCCGCGGGGGACTGATGCTGCGTGCCGTGCGCGAGTCCACGGAACTTTCTTACGAGCCGGTATTTTCCGCGGTGCGCCACGGGCCGCGGCCGCCGAAGTTGCCAAAATTGCCGCGCATGTAATATTTGGCCCGAGGGTGCACCGCCATTCGGAAGAAACGCAGCTGCGGGAATCCATATGGAAGCCATTATTTTTGTCGGAATTCAGGGCGCAGGCAAAAGCACGTTCTTTCGCGAGCGTTTTTTCGACACGCACGTGCGCATCAATCTGGACATGCTGCGCACTCGACGCCGAGAGGAATTATTGCTGACCGCGTGTATCCAGGGCGGCCAGTCTTTCGTGATTGATAACACCAATCCCTTGCCGGCGGACCGGCAACGCTATTTGCAGCCGGCGAAAGCGGCGGGCTTCCGCACGATTGCTTATTTTTTCAACGCCACGTTGCGCGATGCCATGCAGCGTAACAATTTGCGGCCTGGCAAACAGCGAGTTCCGGCGCCGGCAGTGGCGGCAACCTTCAAAAAAATCGGGCCGCCTTCAGTAGCGGAAGGTTTTGACGAAGTTCACATCGTCGAACTGACTTCAGATCGCGGCTTCGTCATTTCTGAGCCCTCTCCAGGCCGGTAATTTCCGCCACATGCATCTCGACCGTGCGCCCGCGCATCTTGTACTCATCACTGCGACCCCATGCTAGGCTATCCAACTGCTTTCATGGCTGACATGTTTCCTGTGAAACGCTATTTCTCGCCGCGGATTTCGCTCGCCGCCCGCTGCCGTTCATTCCTTGCCGCTGTGCTGTTCGTTTTTGTTTGCGCGGGGCTGCTGGCCGGCGTCGCAGCGGCACAGCAGGCCCGTTTACCCTTCAAAACTGGTGGCGTAGCGGAGCTTTCCTCCAGCGGCCCGCAAAGTCGTCAGGGAGATTTGTACATCGCCGACGGCGCCGTGGATATCCGTTACGGAGATTCGCGCCTGCAAGCCGATCACGTGGAGTACAACGAAAAAACTTCTGAAGCGCTGGCACGCGGGCACGTGCAATTCGATTTCGAAAATCAGCACATGGACGCGGACGAAGCTCACTACAACGTGAAGACAGGTCACGGGCTTTTCCATAATGTACACGGCACGATAAAAATCGAACGCCGTCCCAATCCCAGCGTTTTACTTTCCGACAATCCGCTTTATTTTCAAGCGCGGGATGTGGAGCGCCTTCCCAAAGACGTTTACATTATTGATGACGCGTGGGTGACCATCTGCGATCCGCAGCATCCGACATGGCAATTTTTCGCCCCGCACGCGCGCGTGCGGCTGGATCACAGCGTGGCCCTGGTCAACGCGAATTTTCGCGTGTTTCGCGTGCCGCTGGTGTGGTTGCCGTACGCCACCGCGCCTGCGGGCAAAAAAGTTCGCCAGTCGGGATTTTTGATTCCCGATGTGGGCGACAGTTCACGAAAAGGATTTACTTTTGGCGAGGCCTTTTATTGGGCTCCCAAACCGTGGCTGGACGCCACGCTCGGCGCGCAATACCTGAGCCGCCGCGGCGCGGCAACCCGCGGGGAGTTGCGCGCTAACCCCTTTGAAGGCACTTCCGTCAGGTACACGTACTTCGGCGTGGATGACCGCGGCCTGCTGGTCAACGGCGTGCGGCAACCCCAGGGCGGCGAACAGCAACGACTGGAAATTGAATCGCAATTGCGGGGCGGCTGGCGCTTCGTCGCCGACTACAATCATCTCTCTTCGCTGACGTTCCGACTGGCGTTCGCGGACACTTTCGGCGACGCCATCAACTCTGAAGTCCGCAGCGCATTTTTTCTAACTAATAATTTTCACGGTTTCAGTGTGAATTTCGCGGCGCTGAACGATAAAAGTTTCCTGCAGATCAATCCCGCTACCGGGGTCACGCTGCGCAATTTGCCGGAGGCGCGCTTCGATTCCGTGGAGCAGGCGCCGTGGCGCAAACTGCCCATTTATTTTGGACTGGAAAGTTTTGTGGATGCGGTGCACCGCTCGGACAGCGAGATCAACACGCCGAGCTTTGTGGGCCGCACGGAATTTGCGCCGCGCGTGACCATCCCGCTGCATTTTGGTTCCTGGCTGGGAATAACCACTTCCGCGGCGTTGCGCTCCACGCGCTATGGCGCTTCGCTGTCCGCGCCGGAGGTAGTCAGCGAGCGCGCGATTACCCGTAACACCGGCGAATTCACCGTGGACCTGCGCCCGCCAACGCTGGAGCGGTTTTTCGACCGTCCTAAAACAAAGCGGAGATACAAACATTCCATTGAGCCGGTGCTGGCGTATCGCTACGTTACCGGAGTAAATAATTTCGCGGACTTTATTCGTTTCGATTCGGACTCCACCATCACCGACACGAATGAAGTCGAATATGGCGTGACCCAGCGATTATTCTTGAAGAATGAAGGCGACGAAAACCCTCGCGAACTGATTTCCTGGCGGATGGTGCAGAAGCATTTCTTCGATCCTACGTTTGGCGGCGCCGCGGTGGGCGGCGAACGCAATGTCTTCCAGGCCCTGAATTCCATTACGCCGTTTGCTTTTGCGCTGGGTCCAGTGCACTGGTCGCCGGTGGTCAGCGATTTCACGGTTTCTCCGGGGAGCCGCTACGACGTCGAGCAGATTCTGGAGTACGACCCCAACATCGAAAAACTGACCACTATCGGCACGCTGCTCAAAATCAAGCCGTATCGCGAATATTTTGTGACCGTGGCGCACTTCCGGTTGAATGCGGATCCGATATTGCAGCCACTGTCGAATCAAGTGCGCGCTTTATTCGGCTACGGAAGCTTGAATGGTAAAGGAGTCAGTGCGGCCGCGGGAATAAGCTACGACCTGACCAACGGCACGCTGCAAAACCAGTTGATGCAGGTGAGCTACAACGGCAGCTGCTGCGGGCTGGCGCTTGAATACCGGCGTATTGCGCTGGGCCAGGTACGCACGGAAAACCAATTTCGTGTGGCGTTTATTATCGCTAACATCGGCACGTTCGGGAATTTGCGGCGGCAGGAAAAGATTTATTGATGGTGGCGTGAGGTTTGCGCGGGTGCGGCTCATTAAAAAAAGTGCGGCTTTCAAGAACGAAAGTGAGTTGGCCTTCGCGTCCATCACCGCGGTTGCCCGACTCTTTCGCGCGGGAAAATTGTCGCCGGTGGAACTGACGGAGCTGATGCTCCAGCGCATTGACGTCCTCAATCCACGGCTGAATGCATTTATTACCGTGACCGCAGAGCAGGCGCGCGCGCAGGCGAAGAAAGCGGAATCGGAGCTTTGCGTTACGCGACGTCGTAAAACAGCAGTGGATCGTGGGCCGCTGCAGGGCATTTCCGTTTCGTTGAAAGATAATATTTGCACCGCTGGAATCCGCACCACTGCGGGCTCCGCGGTATTGCGCGAGTTTGTGCCACAAGAGGATGCGCCGGTCGTAACTCGTTTGAAGCAAGCCGGCGCCGTAATTCTCGGCAAAACCAACATGCATGAGTTTGCGTATGGAGTGACCACCGATAATCCTCACTACGGCGCTGCTCACAATCCCTGGGATGTCAGCAAAATTGCCGGCGGCTCGAGCGGTGGATCCGCCGCGGCGCTGGCGGCTGGACTTTCATTCGGCAGTGTCGGAACGGATACCGGTGGTTCCATACGCATTCCGGCGGCGCTGTGTGGCGTCGTGGGCTTGAAGCCCACTCGCGATCGCGTGGATCCTGCCGGCGTGATTCCTCTGTCGCCGACGCTGGATTGCGTCGGACCAATGGCGCGCACCGCGGAGGACGTGGCGATTCTTTTTCACGCGCTGGTATTGAGCGAAAGTGATGATGGTTCACGGGCAAGCCTTTCGAAACGGCAAAAGCTATCGAAAATCCGCCTGGGATTGCCGCGTGAATTTTTCTTTGAGGTGATTTCGAAGGAAGTGGAAGAGCTTTTCGAAATTGGCTTGCGAGCGCTGCGCAGGCTGGGCGCCAAAATTGTGAACGTCTCCCTCCCCCGACTGCTCGAAACCGAAAGCGCCGGCAACCGCATCGGTTGGGCGGAGGCCACGCATTATCACCAGCAGTGCGGATGGTTCCCCAGTCGCGCTGCGGAATACAGCGAAGACGTGCGCTCCCGCCTGGAAGCCGGAACAAAAGTTTCGGCCACCGCTTATCTTGAAGCTCTGGATCAACGGCAAAAATTTATAGCGCAGTTGAGCGAAGCCATGAAAGATGCGGAGCTCGACGCGCTGGTTGTTCCCACGGTGCCGATCGGCGCGCCAGCTATCGGCCAAGAAAATGTTGGCATCGGAAATGCCGACTATCCGACGCGCGCACTCTTGCTGCGTCTCAATCGCCCCGCCAACCTGGCGGGAGTGCCTGCCATTTCCGTCCCGTGCGGATTCACGTCAGCGAGCTTGCCAGTGGGGTTGCAGCTCATTGGCAGCGCCAATGAAGAGCACACTCTCTTGGGTATCGCGCGCGCGTTCCAGAACCTGAATCCTTCGAACAAACATCCGAATCTATAGATCCGGCGTAATCCGATAGGCGGCGGAATCCGTCTAACAATGTATGGGAGAATAGGTTGCTCCCAGGACGTTTGACGATGCTTCGCAAATGACTAAAACGTTGAAGAAGGCCGGCGCAGCATGAGCGACGTATCCCTTGCGGGGGCGTTTCTCGCCGGCCTGGTATCGTTTCTCTCGCCCTGCGTGCTGCCGCTGGTGCCCGGTTACATTTCCATGTTGTCGGGAATCGGTATGGAGCAATTGCGTAAGGGCGAGCTGCCGCGCTCCGGGCTCTTCGGATCTTCGCTCGCGTTCGTGGCCGGATTTTCCACGGTGTTTATTTCTTTCGGAGCGTCGGCCAGCGCGGTGGGATCTTTTCTTCGCCAGAATCGCGGCGTGCTCGCGCCTATCGCCGGAGCTTTGATTTTGCTGTTCGGATTGCACCTGCTCGGCGTGCTGATCAAGCTCACCTTGAAAACCGGGATGATTATCGGCGCGGTGTTCGTGTTACTCGGGGTGATTTCGCTGGCACGGCACGCTCCGTTGTTTGCGGGATTCGGTGCCATACACTTTTTCTCGCTGTCACTGATCGGATTTTTCGGTCCTTCGATGGCGCGCTGGCTCAATCGCGATGTGCGCATCCAAAGTAAGATCGGCCAGCCCGGATTGTGGAGCGCTTTTTTGCTGGGATTCGCGTTTGCCTTCGGCTGGACGCCCTGTATCGGACCTATCCTGGCCACGGTTTTGGCGTTGGCGGCCGCCAGCGACACTATCGCGCGGGGAGTTTTGCTGCTGGCGATTTATTCCGCGGGACTGGCGGTTCCTTTCCTGCTGACGGCGCTGGGCATCGGCCAATTTCTGCGCTTCTACAAAAACTTCCGCAAATATTTGCACGCGGTCGAAGTTTTCAGTGGCGCGCTGCTGCTGTTCGTGGGCGCGTTGGTGTTCGTTAACAAACTGACCTGGCTCTCGGGTAAACTGACTTTCTTGAATCGTTTCTCACTTTAGAATGGCAGGGTTTAAAAACAGGAAATGAAAATGAAGAATGCCGGAATCATCGTGGTCACCGTGCTGGTGCTTATCGGCGCCACCTACTACGCGGACCGCGCCACCCGTTTACCCAAAAACGGAATCACCCATGCGTCCTACTCGCCGGACAAATCCATCGGAACACCGGCGCCGGAAGTTCATTTCAAAGACCTGGACGGAAAAGATGTGTCCCTGGCCGATTACAACGGCAAAGTGGTACTGGTGAATTTCTGGGCCACGTGGTGCGATCCCTGCCGCGTGGAAATTCCATGGCTGATCGAAATGCAACAGAAGTATGCGGCGAAAGGGTTCACGGTGCTGGGCGTGGCCATGGATGAAGAAGGGAAAAGCGTGGTGGCTCCCTTCGTGGCCAAGGAACATTTCGACGTCGGCGGGCAGAAACTCCCGATGAGCTATCCGATACTGATCGGCACGGACGCCATCGCGGACAAGTTTGGCGGTCTGCTGGGCTATCCCACCAGCATCTTGATTTCCCGCGACGGCAAGCAAGTGAAACGAATTACCGGCTTGATCAGCTACGAAGAAATTTCTCACGCTATCGAATCGCAATTGTAATCGGGCGGTGCGCTGCGCGCGCACCAGACGGCTTTCCTCCACGCGCTTTGTTCGTGTAGGCTCAAATCATGCTGGAAGAAAAAGACTTTCAACGTAAAGCGGATGCCGCATTCGAACAGCTGAAGAAACGACTGCTCACCGCCGGTGATAATCACGGTTTTGACGTAGAGGGAGAGAGTGGGAAGCTGGAAGTGCTCTTCGAAGATGACGACGAGACCAAATTCGTCGTTTCCCCCAACACGCCGGTGCGCGAAATCTGGATTTCCGCGCTTTCCACCAGCTTCAAACTAGGTTGGTCGGAAACACAGAACGCCTTTGTGCTGGCCAAGACCGGCGAGAATCTTGACGCGGTAATGTCGCGGGTCATCTCGCAACAACTTGGCACCACCGTCAACTTATGAACCGGCGCGGCCTAGTAGCGATGCTGGTCGCAATTTTCGCGGGAGTGTTCTTTTCTGCGATCACAACAGCGCAGGTGCCCTCACCGCGCGAAGTGGTTACACCCGCGGCGTATGTTTCCTCCGAGCCGGCAGCTCGCAACGTGCCGTTTGAATTGGCGGTGGTGTTCAAGATCCGCCCAGGCTTTCACGTGAACGCGCGCGAAAAGTCGGAAGATTATTTGATTGCCACCGATTTGCGCGCGGAAATTCCCGCAGGATTCAAAGCCGGTCCCGTGAAATATCCCAAAGGCGAGCTGCACACCTTCACGTTTTCAAAAAAACCGCTCAACGTGTATCAAGGCACGGTCACCTTACGCATGCCGCTCACCGCGCTTTCCAAAGCCCCCACGGGCGAGCAGCAAATCCCCTTAAAATTGCGCTATCAGGCCTGCAGCACGGAGATTTGTCTGCCGCCGGTGACCGTGGACCTGCAAGCGCAAGTCAATATTGCGGCTTCTCGTTCCGCTGCCAGGCGCGCGCATACTGAAATTTTTCAGACACCTTAAGCCGCGCACTACGGTATTCTCCGGTCATGGCGTCCGCCGAAATCAAGAATTCCCGTCCGCGTAAGTGGCCTTTTGTCCTGGGTGTGATATTCCTCGCGCTGCTCGTGGGAGCCGCGTTTGTATACCGCCGCGCGCAGGATCTCGACGAGTGGGCGCGCGACTGGGTGGTGCGCGCACTTTCAGAACGCTTCGACAGCCGCGTAGAGCTGGAATCCATACACGTGACGGCCTTTCCGGAAATGAGCGTCACTGGCAACAATCTCGCGATTCATTATCACAACCGCATGGACGTTCCTCCGCTGATGCACATCCGGCAGTTTACGTTTCACCTGGGATTCATGGGAATTTTGCGCGTACCCCGCCAAATTCGCGGGGTGCACATTGACCATATGACTATTTCGGTTCCACCGCGTGGCACCGCCGCAGGCGTTCCTCCTCCGCCGCCTGCGACAAAAATAAAAAATCCGCTGCCGCAGATTGTGATTGACCAGGTTGTCTGCGATGAAACAACTTTACTGATTCTCCCCAAGCAAGCGGGCAAAGAGCCGTTGGATTTCGACATTCACGACCTCATTCTTCGTTCTGTGGGCGCCGGCAAACCGTTTTCCTTTCACGGCAACCTTACCAATGCGAAACCTGTGGGAGAAATCCAGACCAAAGGAGATTTTGGTCCCTGGCAGATAGACGATCCGGGCTCGACGCCGGTCTCCGGCGCGTACACCTTCACCGATGCCAAGCTCGACCCTTTTCCTGGAATCGCCGGGACGCTTTCCTCCACGGGAAAATATTCGGGAGTACTGGGCAGCCTGGAAGTCGAAGGAGAAACGGACACGCCGGCATTTTCGCTTGATCCGGTGGGGCGCCCAGTCCCGCTGCACACGGAATTTTCCGCCACAGTAGACGGAACAAACGGCGACACCTATCTGCATCCCGTGCGCGCCATGCTAATCCGCTCGCAGATTATTGCTAACGGCAGTGTGGTGCGCGTCCCGGAAAAACAAGGACACCTCATCGTCCTAGATGTTGTATCGCCCAAAGCACGCCTGGAAGACCTGTTGCAGTTGGCGACCAAGTCCACCAAGCCGATGATGAGCGGTTTGGTGAACTTGAAAACCAAATTGGTGCTGCCTCCCGGCAAGGTAAAAGTTCTAGATAAACTCAAGCTGGACGGAGAATTCATCGTTACAGAAGCGCGTTTCGCCAGTTCCGACGTGCGTGACAAACTCGCGTCCTTCAGCCGCCACGCTCAAGGACAACCCGACAATCCCGATGCCGGAAGCGCCATTTCCGACTTGCGCGGTAAGTTCAAATTGAAAAATGGAGTCATCCATTTCGACACGCTGACCTTTAGCGTGCCCGGTGCGGTGATTCAGCTGGCCGGCAGTTACACGATTCGCGGTGAAGATCTGGATTTTACCGGCGAGCTACGCATGGACGCCAAGCTCTCGCAACTGGTTGGCGGCAAGAAAGGGATTTTCCTGAAAGCGGTGGATCCGTTTTTCAGCAAGCGCGGCGCGGGGACATTAATTCCTATCCAGATATCAGGAACGCGGGATAGTCCCACGCTGGAATTCAGCATGTTTCATAAAAAAATCAGAAAAACATTTGGGAGCAACAATCAGGCTACCGATAAAAACGCCAAGGGCACCGCAAAGGGCCAGGCGGAGTCCGTGAATTCCCCGCGATAGATTCAAGGATTGCCCAACAGAATGATAAGAGGCTGCGCGACCAATCGAGATCCCTCCGCTTCGGTCGGGATGACAGGTCTGGGTGTTCGCTTACGAAATGCAGCGTTGAAGCCAGGTCTAGGAAACAGGCGCAGGGGAGGCAGCGCGGAGGCGTTGCACCACGCGATCGCGTCCTAATACCACCATGGTATCGAACAGCGGCGGAGCTACGGCCTGGCCGACTATGGCCACGCGCGTGGCGTTAATTAATAAACCGGCCTTCACGCCTTCCTTTTCGCACAGCGCCCGCAATGCATGATCGCAAGCGTCATGATTCCAGTCCGGCAGGGCCGCCAGTGCGTCGGCCAGTTTGGCCAGCAGGTCGGGAACTTTAGGATCCTTCCAGAATTTTGCTTCTGCGGCGGGATCAATGGTGAACTCGTCGCTGAAGAACGCGCGCGACCAACTGGAAAAATCCGGGAGCAAGCGCACGCGCGGCCGCAACAGATCCACGGTGCGTGTAAACCATTCAAGCCCGGCTCCGCTGGCCCACTCTTCTTTCCACAAACCGCTGCGGCGCAGTTCCTGTGCGACCTGCGGCACCAGATCTTCGATGGGCAATTTTTGCAGATATTGCGTGTTGAACCATTCCAGCTTGGCTTTGTCGAAAACGCCATTGGTG
>JBBRPU010000055.1:0-14346 GCA_038227545.1 Candidatus Acidiferrales bacterium | reverse complement strand
TTCCCGTCCGCGACCTGCCTCGACTGGTGCAGGTGGATACGGTGGACAGCAAGACGCTGGTTACCCAGGCCAAGACCGTAAAACTGGGCATGTCCGTTCCCAATTTTAAGGATTACCGGCGCGACAACCAGGTGCTGACCGATCTGGCGGCGGTTCTTCCTACCCCGCTAACGTGGAGCGGCGGCGCAGAGCCGCGGCAGGTGCAGGGTGAGCTGGTCAGCGCGAATTATTTCGATGTGCTGGGGATGCGCCCGGCACTGGGGCGATATTTCATGGCCGATGAGGACACCAAGCCCAGTGGCAACGATGTAGTGGTGCTCAGCCATTATTTCTGGGCCAATAAACTGGGCGCAGATCCCGCCATTGTAGGCAAGCCACTGATTTTTGATGCACGGCCCTACACGGTGATCGGCGTGGCGCCGCGCGGCTTCAAAGGCACGCTGACATTTTTAAGTTCCGAGCAGGTCTGGATTCCCACCAGCATGAAGGACCAGATTCTGGGCGGAAAGGAGAAGCAATTTTTCGACGACCGGCGGGCCCTCACGCTGTTAACCATCGGGCGGCTGAAGCCCGGCGTGGAAATAACGGCCGCGGAAGCTTCCCTCCGCACCATGGCCACTCACCTGGAAAGTGAATTTCCCAAAGATAATTCCGGGCGTAGCGTGACGCTCACGCCCCTGGCCGAAGCGGCCGTGGGCGCCAACGATCACAAGACGATCGCGCTCGCGGGCAGCACTATGATGGGCATCGTGGGACTGGTGCTGCTAATTGCCTGCGTGAATCTCGCCAACCTTTTGCTGGCCCAAGGCGCGCGCCGTCAAAAAGAAATCAGCTTGCGCGCGGCGCTGGGCGCGAACCGCGGCCGCATCGTCCGGCAAATGCTCACCGAAAGCATGATGCTGGCGCTGGCCGGCGGGATGGTGGGATTGGCCATCGCCTACGCGGGCCGAAGCATTCTGTGGTCCTTGCGGCCGCCGTTCATCGAACAAAGCGGCATTGACCTCTCGCTCGATGCGCATGTTTTGTCATTCACTTTGGGAGTTGCGATTCTTACCGGCCTGATTTTTGGCCTGGTGCCGGCGATCAAGGCTTCGCGCCCGAACCTCATGGAAATACTGAAGGCCGGAGGCCGCGGCGGCACCATGGGGTGGAAGCGTGACCCGTTGCGCAGCCTGCTGGTAATCGGAGAAATGGCGCTCGCGCTGATTGCGCTTGTAGGCGCGGGCCTTTTCCTGCGCAGCATGCAGAACGCGCAGAAAATCGATTTAGGGTTCGAGTCAAAAAATCTGCTCTCCATGAATTTCGATGTGGGAGCGCTGCACTATGACGAAGGACGCGGCGAACAGTTTTACCGCACGGCCCTCGAGCGGATAACAAATTCTCCGGGCGTAGCGTCCGCGAGTATCGCGTCCAATGCGCCAATTGGCGGAGGCTTCGGGCGTACCGTATTCCCCGAGGGCCACGACGAAAATTCCGGATATCGCGGGACGCTGACCACCGTAAACGACATCACTCCAACCTATTTTGATACCTTGCGCATTCCCGTGGTCCGCGGACGCACGTTCACCGACAATGACCGTAAAGAGACCGCCGTCGTAGCCGTGGCCAGCGAAGCGATGGTTAAGCAATTCTGGCCGAACGAAGCCGCACTCGGGAAACGCTTTCATTTTTTTGGCGATCCCACGCTGCGAGAAATTGTTGGAGTCGTGGCCGACTCCGTGGTGAATGAAGTTGGCGAAGAGCCGCAGCCGATTGTGTTCCTGCCGATGGCGCAGGACTACGTGCCGGCGGCAACTCTGCAGGTGCGCACCACGGGCGCGCCGGAAAGCGCGCTGGCCACGGTGCGAGCCGCACTGCAATCACAGGACCCCAGTCTGGCAATCACTAATGTTTTTACGATCGAACAAATTCTGGCGCAAGCATTGTGGGCCCCGCGGATGGGCGGTATTCTCCTCGCGCTGTTCGGTGGGCTCGCACTGATCCTGTCAGCCGTGGGGGTTTACGGGGTTTTGTCTTACTCCGTGAACCAGCAAACCCGCGAAATTGGATTGCGTATGGCGATGGGTGCGCAGCGCGGCGACGTGTTGCGGCTGATACTTGGACAAGGACTTCGCCTGACGGTTGCAGGACTAGGGTTGGGCGTGATTTCGGCGCTGGCGTTGATGCGCGTGCTGGTCAGCCTGCTCTTTGGTGTGAAGGCGTACGACCCCTTTACCTACCTTGCGGTGACCATTCTGCTCACTGCTGTGGCACTCCTCGCGTGCTACATTCCCGCGCGACGCGCGATGCGCGTGGATCCGATGGTAGCTTTGCGCTACGACTGAACCATTTACGGTTTTTTCTTGAACAGGCCGCCCAGGCCGCTCACAGCGTTAACGGGATTCTGATTCTTCAGGCCGGTCACGGCGCTGCCCGCGCAGCCGAGTTGCGACTTCATCATTCCCGCCGCCACTCCACCCACATCCGGAACGAATTTCGGGTCTGCGGTAGTTCCCTGAATCATGAAGGGCACCGTGAGGCCGCCCTTGCACCCACTGCCCGACCCACCGCCCATGATCTGCCCGAGTGCTCCTCCGGCCGCGGAAACCGGAGTGGCAACCGCAGCCAAGCCATTTTTTAGCGTTGCCGCCATTTTGAAATCCAGATTGTTTTTTGCGTCTACCGTGCCTGCGCCGATGACACTCCCCATAGCGGGTAGGACCGCGTTGAAGTTTTCGGCTTTAATGCCGTCACGAGTCATCCGCAGATTGGTGGTCATTTTTTCAATTTCCAGATCTTTGCCGGTTTTCAATCCGGTGAGTGACGACAGGCTGGACATTTTGGAACCCAGATCGAAGCCCGCGAGGTGTGCGCTGAAAAGTCCCACGTTGCCGCTGGTTACCAGATTGTTGGTCGGTCCGACGAGATTCAGAGTAGTACTCAGGGTGCCGCCCTTGATGGAGGAGCCACTTGGAAGGTGGATGCCCAGCGCGGGAAGGAATGCTTCCAGGTCGGGGGCCGGCATGTTTTGCCCCTCCACCTTGACGTTGACGGAGGTCGTCGCGCCGGCGGTGTTGTAGGTGCCGGAAAGGTGGGCGGCGGCGTTGCCGATTTTCAAGGTAGAGGGACTCAAGACGCCGGTCTCTTTGGCGAGATTGTATTTGGTGTCGAAATCCACGTTGAGGGGTACCGACGCGGGCGAGCCGCCGGAAATGAACAGCGCTTTCGAAAGTTTGGCGGTACCTTTGGTCTGCGCTTCGCCCTGCGCCGAAATCAGGGTTGCTTCCAAATCCAGCAATCCGCCCAGGCCGGTGTTGGGCTCAAGAAATCCGGTGGAAGCCAGATCCAGGGAACTTGCCGAGAGCTTGGCGTCCAGGGGAGTCAACGAAGCATCTTTCGCGTCCATCGGGCCGGCACTGCCCTCGACCTTGAACTTTCCGCCTCCCGGAAGGTCCGCGGAAACTTTAAGCGGAAATTTTGTATGCGACGAAATATCGGAGGCGACCACGGTCACATGGTCGTAAGCGTTGCGCTTGTTGTTGTTCACGAAACCAACCACGATGGTGCCGTCATCCAGCGAAAGTTTCTGGATGGAGACATCCGACGAACCGCTCTGTGCAGTTTGCGACTTGGCCGCCGCGCCCCCGAGGGAGGAGTAGTTCCATTGTCCTGCGGCATTGTGAAGCAAGGTAATCTGCGGATTTTTGATGGTCACGCTGGTGACGTGCAGGGCGCGGGAAAAAATCAAGGGCATGACCTCGACGCCGACATCTATTTTTTTGGCGGTCAGGAAAGGAGTCTGGCTGAACTTGGGATCGTCGCCGACCACCAGATTTTCAGCTGAGAGCGAACCACTGAAAAGCGAGAAACTCAAATTGCCCATTTCCACTTTGCGGCCCATAGCCTCGGAGGCTTTGGCCTCAATGGTGGGTTTGAACTGGTTCACAGGAATCAGGAATGGCGCGATTACCAGCAGCAGTATCACCACGCCGACGATGATCAGGATGTTGCGAAGCTTGGGACTCATGGGGCCCTCCAAAATGCGCTACGTTGCATTGCGAGATCGTTGAGGCCTTCTCAAGGATTCGCAGCCGGGCCGCGATGATAGCAAATTTTAGCCGCCGACAAGCAAAAACCCCAGGCGCGACTTCGGCATCTGGGGTAAGTGCAGGCTGCTACTTTGCTATGCGCTTTAGTTGACGATGTACGTCCAGTTGATGATTTCCTGTGTGGCGGTGAGGCCACCGGTGCCGGCACTGAATCCGGCGTAGGCCGTGGTCGCGCCTACGGTGGCAGGGAGATTGATGACGTAGCTCTTGGTGAAAGTGAGCGCGGTGTTGGCGGTGTCGGTGATCGTCATCGTCAGAGTAGTTCCGTCGTAAACGACGTGCACGGTGAAAATATCTCCACTGTGCAAATCCACTCCGCCGCCGAGACTATCCGCGGGGAAGGTAGGATCCGCTCCACCGGTGTAAAGGCCTGTGGAGTTCCCTCCCTCGCCGGCGTTGTCGTAGAGGTCGAACTTGATCGCGATGCTGTTCGGCACGGCGGTAGTTGTGCCCACCGGTCCATAGCCGAGCGCGCCTCCGGCGGCTCCGATAGCGGCAGTACCGTTGTTTTGAATCACAAAAGCCATGCCGTCGGCGCCTGGTTGCGACAACTGAAATTGGAAGTCGGTGGTGAATTTCTGAATGTTCACCGGGGTCTTGTACCACGCACTGGCCACGAGGAACTGCGTGGCGTTGGTCAGTTGCAAGCGAGTGCCGTTCAGTGCCGCGCTTCCGTTGAGTGCCAGGTTCGTGGCCGTGAAGCCCGAAGCATAGTTAATCGTGGGGGCCGCGCTGATGGTGTAGATGGCGGTGGCCACGGCGCTGTTGTTGGAGCCGCTCTTCACCGCCAGGGCTTTCAGCGTGGTGCTGGCGCTTATATTTACGGGCGCGCTGTAAACCGCGGAGCTGGTCGTGGGCTTGGATCCATTTGTGGTGTAGTAGATCGTCGCGCCAGACGTGGTCGTGGAGATGGTCACGTTTTGCGCCGACGTGTAGTTGCCGCCGGCGGGCGAGAACGTTGGCGTAACCACGGTGCCCGTCACCCCGCCGCTGGTCATCGTCCACGTCAGGATCTGTTGTAGTGCGGAGTACCCGCCAGTGGCTCCAGTGAAGCCTGCAAAAGCAGTGGTAGACCCGATTGTTCCAGGAATATCCACGGCCCAAGTCTTGTTGAAGCTCGCTGCCGTGGTGCCATCAGTAACGGTGATCGCCAGGTTGGTGCCGTCATAGCTCATGTGCACCTGGAATACGTGCCCGCTGTGCAGGTCTATCCCCGACGCGCCCATGTCCGTTGCGGGAGTGGTCGGTGACGCGCCGTTGAGATACAGCCCGGTGGAGCTTGGTCCTTCCCCGGAGTTGCTGTACAGGTCGAATTTCACGGCGATGCTCTTGAGAATGCCCATGTAGGCGAGATTGCCACCGGTGCCACCAAGGGCCGCAGTAGAGTTGTTCTGCAGCGCGAAGGTAAATCCGTCCGCAGTCGTTCCCGGCGTAACCTGGAAGCTGAAATCCGTCGTGAAGTTTTGAACGTTGACGGCGGTCGGGAACCACGCACTCCCGGCTTGAGTTGTGGTGTTGGGGGTGATGTTCAGACTGGTGCCGCTGATCGTTGAGGCGCCATTGAGCACCATGGATCCGGCGGTGAAGCCGCTCCCGAAAGTGATGCCGCCACCGCCGCCACCATTGATGACGTACGCGGCGGAGCCCACGCCGCTGTCAAAAAATCCGCTCTTGGTGGCGATAGCTTTCAAAGTTTCGCTGGAGCCCACGGTTACCGGCGCGGTGTATTGCGCGGAGCTGCTGGTGGGCGTCGAGCCATTGGTGGTGTAGAAAATTGTCGTGCCTGTCGTGGTCGAAGAAATGGTTACGGTTTGCGCCGAAGTGTACGTTCCGCCGCCGGGCGAAAAAGTCGGCGTAGCGGCTTGGGATTCGATGGTGTACAGCGCGCTCGCCGTCGCGCTGGTAGTGAGGCCGGAAGCGGTGGCCAGCGCTTTGATCGTCTTCGTGGACGTGACCGTAATTGGGCCGGTGTACTGCACCGTCGAACCGCCCGCGGAAGTAGCGGGCTGCGTTCCATCGAGCGTATAGAAAATAGTTGAAGCCGAAGTGGAGTCGGACAACGTTACTGTCTGGGTGCCCAGGTACGTCCCCGCGCCGGGAGTAAAGGTCGGCGTGGCCACGGTTCCTGTGGCAGCACCGCTGCTCATCGTCCACGTCAGGATTTTCTGCAGCGCAACGTATCCGCCGGTCGCGCCGGTAAATCCCGCAAATGCGGTGGTGGAGCCGATAGTCCCCGGAATGTCCACCGCCCAGATTTTGGTAAACGTAGCGGCGGTGGTGGCATCTTTCACAGTCATCGCCAGATTCGCGCCGTCATAGCTCATGTGTACTTGAAACACATGGCCGCTATGCAAATCTATTCCTGATGCGCCCATATCGAGCGCCGGGACGGTAGGTGAAGCGCCATTCACGTACAGGCCGGTCGAGCTTGGACCTTCTCCGGCGTTGTCATACAGATCGAATTTGATGGCCACGCTCTTGGCGATGCCCATGTAGGCCAGGTTTCCACCCGCGCCTCCGATAGCAGCGGTGTTGTTGGCTTGCAAGGCGAAGGTCATGCCGTCGGCCGTGGGCGATCCAGTAGTGTCCTGAAAATTAAAATCGTTCGTGAAGCTTTGAATGTTTACGGCCGTCGGGAACCATGCGCTGGAGGCTTCGAACGTCGGGCTCGTAGTAGTGAGCGTCAGGCTGGTGCCGCTGATGGCGGCGCTTCCGTTTACGACCATAGAGCCGGGAGTAAAGCCGCTGCCAAACGCGATGCCCCCGCCTCCTGAGGAATTGACGGTGAAGCCGTTGATTAATGTGGCGCTCTGCCCGTCGGAGTCGGTCACCACGATATTGTGTCCGCCTAAAACCGCGTTCGCCGCTATCGAGAGAGTTGCGGTGATTTTAGTTGCGGAGTTGTAGGTGCACGCGCTGACGGTCAGCCCTTGATCGGAATCAAAATCGCAAGCCGGGTTAGTAAGAAAATTCGTGCCTGTAAGGACCACGCTGATGTTGGATTGACCCTGCACACCGGAATTAGGCGATGCGCTGGTAATCGTCGGAGCGTTCGCGGTGCCCGCCTGCACGGTAAAACCATTTGTCAACGTAGCGTTCTGGCCGTCCGTATTGGTTACCGTGACATTGCGAGTTCCAATCGCGGCGCTGGCCAGCACATTTATGTTTGCGGTGATTTGCGTGGAAGAATTGAACGTGCAGGAATTAACGGTAATACCCGAGCCGAAGCTGCACGAGGGGCTGTTAAGAAAATTCGTACCGGTCAAGACTACGCTCAAATTCGTTTGAGCTTGCTTACCGGTATTAGGATTTACACCAGTCAGCGTAGGAGCAGGCGAGGAAGCCACGGTAATTGTACGTGTCACAGGGCTAGGATCCGTGTTCCCGGCGCTGTCGGTGACGGTGAATATCGCGGTGTAGGTTCCCGCAGTCGAAAAAGTTACCGCGCCAGGGTTCGCCAGGGAGCTCTTGCCCGGGGCACCGCCGCGGAAAACCCACGAATAGCCGGTGATCGAACCGCTCGGTGCCGAACCGCTACCAGCGAAATTAACCGACTGGCCTGGAGCAATGGTTATGTTCGCGGCTGGGCTAGTGATCGTTCCGGTGGGCGGAACATCCGTCGGAGTTTTTGATACCTGCACGAATTTTGCAACCGAAGGCACCCCAGAGGTATTGAGAATGAAAAGCATGTAATAGCCCGGAGGCGCGATGTTGCCATTGGGCGGACCCGTCACATTTAGAACTCCGCTGCCTGCGGTGAAGGTTAGCCCCACCATGCGCTGCTCCATGTCGAAGGCGTGCGTCGGCGAGCCATTCTTCATCAACACCACGGAAGATATGTTGGCGGCATCCGGTGTCTGCACCTGGAATGAAGTGCCGTAGCCCACTACGGAGGGATTGATCGAAGTAATCGTCGGCCTGGTGGCAAGACTGCCCCCGGAATTATAGAGGTACGGAGGCTTGTAAATTTCGACGTGCTGTTCGTACGTTCCGCGCGTCGGATTTCCACCTGCAACCCAGACGGTGCCGTCGGGCAGCAGTAAAGCTTCAGAATGGTAGAGACGAGGAAACGCGTTGGAGCCCGCGGAGCTGACGGTAACGGTGGTGCCAGAAGCGTCGAACAGGTCGGCCTGCAGGCTGGCGGTGCTAGTGTCTTCGTCGTTCAATGAGCCGCCGACGGTGACGATGCGCCCATTGGGCAGAAGCGTCGCGTTCATCTCTATGCGCGGCTTGGACATATTGGGGCCGCTGGTCCAAGCCGGTGTCCCTGCGGATAGATCGATGATTTCCGTCGTGTTGGTGGAAGGATTCGCTCCGCCGAAGATCATCACGCGAGGTTTGTATCCATTGGCAGGCGTTAGCGGCAAAAGGACGGACGAACCGTAAGTGCGACTCGAACCAAAAAGAGTAGTCGCGATGACGCCGGACCAGGTGTTGTTCGAGGGGTCAAATGTTCTGGATTGTGTGCCGGAGCCCGAATAAAAGACTTTGCCGCTGGGCAAGAGATGCATGCGCGGGTACAAAGGCGGCGTAAATGGCGAAGACGTTGGTGAAGCGAATCCCGCGCCAACTTTGTAAATTTCCACTTGCGAATTGGTGCCGCCGGTCTCCGACAATCCGGAAAAAATCATCACACGGCCATCTCCCAGAACGGTAGGAGTGGGGTACCAGCGGCCATGGGCCATATCTTCCATGTCGGTGTATTTCCCGGTCGCCGGATCGTACGCGCTGGTCCGCGTCCATCCAAAAAACGGATCGTACTGCAGGTTGCCGCCCATGACGAAGGGACGCCCATCGGGCAATACGATCATGCCGTTGCAGAACATGTCCCAGCTGATCGCCTGCTGATTGGAGTAGGTGTTGGTGGAAGGATCCCAGACGCCGACCAGGAAGGTGGTTTGCACCGGATAATTTCCTGAGCCGGAAACCACCAGGATTTTCCCGTTGTACATCAACGCGGTGTGCACCGGGTTGATGGGCATCAGATTGGGCACCGTCTGCCACGTGCCCTGAACGTTGGCCTGGCCGCGAACTCCGGGCGCGTGCACCGCCATCAGGGTGAGTGCCGCCATCATCCCCAGCGCTCGCATACTCAAACGACGAGAAGAAGCCGGCGATTTTGCTGCGGAAACCGTCGAGACAGGCAACGGGCGATTAGAAATATCCATTCGAATGAGCTCCCAAGCTCTCAAGATTGTACGGAAGTTTCTCCGTCACCCTACACACGTACCTTCGCGGTCCAGCAGGTTTTAATAAAACACGCCAGTTGTCCCCGAAGTTTCGAAAATCCCGAACTTACCAATACACCGGCCGACGACTACACCCGGGCCGTCGATGGGTGAAGTGCATTCTACTGACCCGAATAAACCCTTTATAATCAGTGGGACCTGTTAGGAATTGAGCAATGGGTTACTTCTAATGGGAACTACATTCCTCTTTTATTAAAAACGCGTGACAAAGTAAATGACTTTTTTTCAGACTACATGGACATGGGGTGAGAGCCGAGGAGGTCCCAGACGCGCCAGAACTCGTGCATTTCCTGAGGCGTTCCCAGGGAGATGCGGAGGTAGTTCGGCATAGAAGCAATCAGCGGAGCCAGAATAAAATTGTTCTTGGCGTAGTGCTCAAAAATCTCTGCCGCCGGACGCATGACATTCAGGCACACAAAGTTGGCGTGAGAGTCCAGACAACGAAGCATGCGCGCGTTAACCTGATTCAGAAATTCCTGGCGGTCGTCAAAATTGCGTTTCACGCAGCGCTCTACATGCTGAGGGTCGCTGATGGCCGCTGAGGCTGCGGCAACACCGGCGCGATTCAGTGGGAAGGGCATCGCTGCCCTGTTCATCTCGGCAGCCGCCTCTGCGGAGGCCACAGCGTAACCCACGCGCGCGCCAGCCAGTCCGTAGGCAGCGGAGAAAGTTCGTGTCACCATCACGCGCGGATTCTCCCATGGATGCTCCACGAACGACAGGTACGCTCCCGAGCCGCCGGCGTACTGGTGATACGCCTCGTCAATCAGTACATGAAAACTGGACGGTACTTTGCCAAGAAATCCTTCAAGATTTTTGCGCGTCGTGAGTGTTCCGGTGGGGGTATTGGGATTGCAGATGTAAATTAGCCCCGCTTCCACGCCGCCGGAGTGCTCCAGCATGGCCTCCAGATCGTGCGCAAAATCCTTGCGCAACGGAACGTCTTTAACAGCCGCGCCCTTTTGCCTCGCGTAGGAAGCCAGCAGTTCGCAAGTTGGAGTGGCCTGGATCAGCGTTTTGCCCGCACCCAGAAACGCGCACGCGGCCATCCGCAGCACGTCGGTCGAGCCACATCCCAGGACAATTTTGTCAGCGGTCACCGCGCGCGTTGCTTGATGACTTTCGGCGTGGTGGGCCGCAATGGTTTTCCTCAGCGCGCTGGCATCCTCATAGCGGCTTATCTGGCCTGCCGATTGGCGGATGGCATCCACAGCTTTTGCCGAAGCGCCGTAGGCGTTTTCATTGCGATCCAGCCGGATGGGGCCATCGAACCTCGCAGGACTCTCGCCGGCAACATGTGGGTCGTCTGCGCTGTTACTGATCTCTGCGGCCGCGCGCGCCGGCGTCAGCAGCGAACTCGCGGCCACTCCCGCGCCCAGTTGCTTCAGAAGATTTCTGCGATTCAATTTCATAGGTCAGGTGATAGTTGTGAATTCTAGTCACGGTCAAGCGCGCACGATTTCGACTTCTGTATGCAGCGAAAGCTGACGGAGCGCTGCACTGAGCGCTCCGTCAGGTCGGCCGATTAATTTACCGTCAGCGTCAACTGTATGGGACTGAGTTGCAGCGGTTTGCCGCCAGTACTTGTAGCCGTTGGCGTCAATGTGATTGTGTAGGTTCCCTTTTGCGTTCCCGAGGTGCCGCCGCCCCCTCCTGAAGAACCACTGCTTGCGCAGCCAGCGAGACCATAAGCAGCCAGAACTAGAACAAGCAAGCCCCCGCCATATGCAAACTGCCGTTGTACGGATAACGTCCGCAACCTCGACGGATGGAGCGCGGCAAGAATTGCTACGCATAAACCGAGCGAAAGCAACAGGACGTACGGAGTAACCGGCAGCGTTGGTTGGCGATCCGAGAGCGGCAAAAGCAGCGACCTGGCCGTTGTCGCCACCATAACGGAAAAAGTAGTGGGCGTTCCGGCGGTTAACACGATGGGATTCGCCACCGTGCACGTCGTGGTGGCCGGCGCTCCAGAACAAGCCATCGTCACCGAACCCGAATATCCCGGGCCAGGAGTCAGTTGCACGCTGTATTGCGCGGTTTGACCAGCGGTAACAGCAGCCGCCAGAGCCGACGCCGGACTCGTAACCGTGAACGCCGAAGCCGTGACTGTCCCATTGACGGTAATGGTCTGCGGGGATCCGGGAGCGTCGTCGGTAAGGGTGATGCTCTCGGTGCGGGCCGTAGCGCTCGCCTGCGTAACCGGCGCGAAGCTCACCGCAATTATGCAGTTAGCATTCGGTGCGATGGCGGCGGTGCAGGAACTCGCCGGATTGACGAAGTCCGCTACGTTAGCTCCGCCAAATACGACGCTGGTGATATGCAGCGGCGCATTACCGGAATTCATGATGGTAATTGTCCCCGGTGCACTGACGGTGCCCTGCGTCGCAGAAAGGGCTAACGGATTTGGAGCGATCGTGACCGCCGGGTTATTTGCGGAAGCTGTGCCGGTGCCGCTGAGCGCTACCAGTTGCGGACTGCCGGTGGCACTGTCTGTGAGTTGCAGGGTGCCCTGGCGCAGACCAACCGCAGTGGGTGTAAACGTCACCGAAATCATACACGTCGCTGCAGGAGCAATCGCGCCGGTAGTGCAGGTATTGGTTTGCGCGAAATCCCCAGAATTGGTGCCGCTGATAGCCACGGCGCTGATAGTGAGGGGGGCGTTGCCACTGTTGGTGATAGTGAGTGCGACCGGCGCGCTAGTTACGTTTTGGACGGTGTTCGGAAAGACCACCGGCCCCGAAGGAGTGATCGTCACGACCGGACCCGCAGCAGTACCTGTGCCGGTGAGCGTAACGCTCTGGGGACTGCCTGCAGCGTTGTCAGCGACCTGCAATGTCGCAGCGCGTACGCCAACCGCGCCGGGGGTGAAAACCACGCCCACTGGGCAGGTAGCGTTAGCGGCCAAGGCTGCTCCGTTGCAAGTGTTCGTCGCGGCCGCAAAATCCGCGGCATTCGTTCCCGTGATCGTGACGGTCGTAATATTCAGCGTAGCGTTTCCGGTGTTGGTCACGGTTACGGTGACCGGCGCACTGGCCGTCCCCTGTGGGGTGTTGGGAAACATTACCGGGCTCGCCGGGGTGATGCTGGCCACTGGCGTTGCGGCGGCGAGTCCATTGCCGGTCAGCGAAAGAATCTGCGGACTGCCCGCCGCATCATCGGCAACCTGCAGGTCGGCCTGGCGAGCGCCGGTACCCGTGGGTGTAAACGTTGCATTGAAAGTACAAGTGGCGTTGACCGCCACGGTAGCGCCGTTACAGTTGTTCGAACCGGCAGGCACCGCAAAGTCTCCGGGATTAGTTCCGCCCAGAGTCACTGTCGTGATGTGCAAGGCCGCGGAACCGCCGTTGGTAATGGTGATGGTAACCGGAGCGCTGGTGACATTGACGACGGTGTCAGGAAATGCCACTGATCCGGCCGGCGAAAAGGACACGGCTGGAGCCAGGGGACCGAGCGTCCAATTCAAAATATTCTGCGTCGCGCTGAGCCCACCGGTGCCGCCGGTGAATCCGGCGTAGGCGGTGGTCACGTTGCCAAGCGTCACTGGAATATTAATGGTGTAAGTTTTGGTGAAAACCGCGTTGGTGACCGTGTCCGTGATGCCTAAAATCAGTGAGGTGCCATCGTAGGTCATATGCACGGCGAAAAGATCTCCGCTGTGGAGATCTATGCCTGAAGCGGTCAAATCATCCGCAGGAGTGGTGGGCGACACACCGTTTACATACAAGCCCGTGGAGTTGATGCCCTCACCCAAGTTGTTGTAAAGGTCGAATTTGATCGCCAGGCTCTTGGGAATTCCGCCCGGATCACCGACCAGGACGGGACCGTAACCCAGGCCACCGCCGCCGACCCCGATGGCTGCGGTATTGTTGGCCTGCAGCGCGAAAGTGAAACCGTCCGCTGTAGTGCCTGGGGTCACCTGGAAAGTGAAATCGTTGACGAAGGACTGCACATTCACCGGCGTGGCGTACCAGGCGCTGGAATTTTCAGTTAGACCGCCATCCGTAATTTCGAGCACCGAACCGTTCAGTTGCGCATTGCCGTTCAGTACCAGGGCTCCCACGGTGAAGCCGGAGCCCAGTTTGACGGTGTTGCCAAGATTCTCAGTGACCGTGAACCCATTGATGAGGGTTGCCGATTGTCCATCAGCATTGGTAACCGTAACGTTGTGTCCGCCGAGCGTGGCGTTGCCAGCAATCGTCAGGTTCACGTTGATCTGCGTGGAAGAAACGAAAGTGCAGGTATTGATGGTGCCGCCAAAATCCGAGTCAAAAGTGCAGGTGGGCAGCGGTTGAAAGTTCGTGCCGGTCAGCATAACCGTAACGCCCGCGGCGCCCTGAAATTCGGAGTTGGGCATGATGCCCGTAATCGTCGGAGCAGGAAGGGCAACGCCGGCGGTAACCGTAAAACCGTTCGGTAGTGTCGCGGACTGCGTATCGGTATTGGTGACGGTGACATTGCGGGTGCCAATCGCGGCCGACGCCAGAATGTCGAGGACTGCGGTTATCTGCGTCGCGGAATTGAAGGTGCAGGAATTGGTTTCCACGCCTGCTCCAAAGTCGCAAGTGGGATTGGCCGCAAAATTCGTACCGGTTAAGAGCACGCTCAAATTTGTCTGGCCCTGGTTGCCGGTGTTGGGAGTTGCGCTGAGCAGCGTGGGCGCTGGTCCAGCGGGCGTCACAGTGATGACGCGCACCGGAGGATTCGGATCGGTCACTCCTGCGCTATCGGTCACCGTCAAGGTGGCCTGATAAGTTCCCGGCGTGGAAAAAGTGACGGTGCCAGGATTCTGGATAGCGCTAACGGCCGGTGTGCCTCCGCGAATGGACCACGAATATCCCGCGATGCTACCCGTATTGGCTGTGCCGCTTCCCTGAAAAGTCACGGTCTGGCCGGTGGTGACGGCGGTGTCCGTGGCCGGACTGGTGATGGCTCCCGTGGGAGGAATGTCCGCTGGCGTCGCAGAGACGCGCAAAAAATTTGCGACAGACGGCACGCCCGCGTTGTTG
>JBBRPU010000054.1:0-14376 GCA_038227545.1 Candidatus Acidiferrales bacterium | reverse complement strand
TAATTCCGCTCGCTTGCTTATTCGCAGCCGCGATGTCCAAAAAGAACCTGCGCTGGTACTGGATCGCCTTATCCACTGCCGCCCTTGCGACGGTGCTGACGGGCACGGCGGCCTGGATGATTCGGCACGCCTGGTGGGATACCGAAGACATTCCGGTACTACTGGAAGCCGTCCGCAACGATGAAGGATTCGAAGGCGTAGATGAGTACGACCCGGCGGGAGACGACCACTCGGAGCTCCCCGAAAAATATCCGCGCATGAAGCTCTTGCGCGCTGCGCCCTCATCGAGCGTGATAGCCGGCGCGAGGATTCACGTCGAACATTGGTCCGCGGAAATCAAGGAGATGCGTGTCACGGCGCGGGAACCGTCTCGTCTGGCGCTGCGTCTTTTGAACTATCCCGCCTGGAGTGTCGAGGTAAATGACCACATCGTCACTCCGGAGCAACTGGGAGAGTCAGGCCAAATGATCGTGCCGTTGGCTAGTGGACAATCTCACATCGTGGTGCGCTTCCTGCGCACCAGCGACCGCAGCATCGGCGCAGTAGTAACCGCGCTCAGTTTGTTGATCTTGATATTGTTACTGATAATCCGACCGCACGACGCACCGCACAACGATTAGCGGCGGTCTACCGTGGGATGCCTGACGTCCTGGCCCTGCACAATGTAAATGACGTCTTCAGCAATGTTGGTGGCGTGATCGCCGATGCGCTCCAGATTCTTGGCCACCAGGATCAGTTCGAACGCCGGAAAAACCACACTGGAGTCTCCCATCATGTAGGTCAGCAGCTCGCGAAAAATCTGGTCGCGATAGTTGTCCACCTGGTCATCGCTGGCCAAAACCTTCTGCGCCAGCTCCACATCGCGGCGCACGACCGCGTTCAGCGCGTTGCGCACCATTTCCTCCACGACTTCGGTCATGCGTGGAAGGTCTACATACGGCTTGACGCGCGGGTGGCGCAAAATCCGCAACGAGCCTTGCGCGATGTTCACGCCCTGGTCGCCAATGCGTTCCAGATCGTTGTTGATGCGGGAGACCGCCAGCACAAATCTCAAATCCGCGGCCATCAGTTGATGCAACGCCAGCAATTGCACCACGCGGTCGTCCACTTCGATTTGCAGCTCGTTAATGGCGTCTTCCTCGGACAGCACGCGGTTGGCGAGCTGTTCGTCGGAATCCAGCACGGAGTGTACCGCCTGATGCACGGCGCGCTCGGCCAGGCTGCCCATCCACAGCAGCCGCTCCTTCAGATCGTTTAAATCTCGTTCGAAATGGCGTTCCATCTGTTTCCTCAGTGGAAATTTAAGAAATCGTCACGCAGCTTGCAAGTCTTAGCCGAACCGCCCGGTGATATACGCTTCCGTTCGCGCGTCGCTCGGCGTAGTAAAAAGGTGCGGCGTGGGACTGAACTCAATCAGCTGCCCGGTAAGAAGGAATGCGGTGAAATCGCTGACGCGCGCGGCCTGCTGCATGTTGTGAGTAACAATCACGATAGTACAAAGGTCTTTCAGTTGCACCAGCAACTCTTCAATTTTTGCCGTGCTGATGGGGTCGAGCGCCGAGCACGGCTCGTCCAACAGCAAAACATCCGGCTCCACAGCGAGTGCGCGCGCGATGCACAAGCGCTGCTGCTGGCCACCGGAAAGCTCGTATGCGGACTTGTGCAGCTGGTCCTTCACTTCGTCCCACAGCGCGGCGTGCCGCAGGCTTTTTTCCACGGCATCGGCAACAGATCCCTTGGTGCCGTTGATGCGCAGACCGTACGCCACGTTTTCGAAAATTGATTTCGGAAATGGATTGGGCCGCTGGAACACCATGCCCACGCGGCGGCGCAACGCGGTAACATCCTGCGCAAGAATATTCTGGTTATCTATGAGTATTTCGCCTTCGAGGCGCGCGGTGCGCACCGTTTCATGCATACGATTCAAAGTGCGCAGCAGCGTGGACTTCCCGCATCCGGAAGGGCCGATCAGCGATGTCACTTTGTTCGAAGCGATGTTCAGGTTGATATCGAAGAGCACCTGCTTGGGACCATAGTAGAAGTTGACCTTGGAAATGGTCATGCGCATAACTAACGGCGCTTGTGGTTCGCGACTCGCGGGTGTTGCCACCGGTGGTGTGATGTTTACGGACACTGCCGACCTCACAGAAGCCATATTAAGTCCTCGGAACTGCTACGCCCCGGGAAAGAATTACGCGGGCGACGATGTTGATAATCAAGATAAGGCCGAGCAGAACCAAACCTGCTGCCCAAGCTTGACGGTGCCAATCGTCGTATGGCGCGATAGCGTAAGTAAAAATCATAACCGGCAATGACGCAATTGGCTGGGACCAGCCCGGACTCCAAAAGCGGTTGCCGAATGCGGTGAAGAGCAGTGGTGCGGTCTCTCCCGCGACGCGCGCGAACGACAGCAGGATGGCAGTCAAAATTCCGCGATAAGCGGCGGGGACCACCACTGACGAGATAGTCTTCCATTTGCTGGCGCCCAGAGCCATGGCCCCTTCCCGCAAAGACCGCGGCACCGCGCGCAGGAATTCCTCGGTGCTGCGCAGCGTGATGGGAATCATCATCAGCCCCAGCGCGAAGCCGCCAGCCAACGTGGAAAAATGTTTGAAGGGCAACACCACCAGACTGTACGCGAAAATGCCAATCACAATGGACGGAACGCCGTTCAGCAAATCGGCCGCGTATCGAACGATGAATGCCGTGGTGCTGCCGCTGAATTCCGCCAGATAAATGGCGCCAAAAAAACCAATGGGCACTCCAAGGAGGCAGGCGAGAAGCAAAAGTTTGGCGCTTCCCACGATGGCGTTGGCCATGCCGCCACCGGCCTCGCCGACGGGAGCCGGCAACTTGGTGAAGAAGGCCCAGTTCACGGACGTTCCGCCGTGATAAATGAGATAGCCGAGTATGAAAAACAGAACGGCCACCGCCACGAACGCGCACAGGCCGGTCAGGCTCAACATGAAGTTGCTGACAAATTTGCGCCACCGCAAGCGGCTACTCATGCCTGCCCCATTCCGCTGCCGCGCTGCGAGGTCAAAACAATCAGTAGGCGGGCAAAGCCGTTCAGCAAAAATGTCAGCAGGAACAATACCAGGCCCAGCTCAATCAATGACTGCAGATACAAGTCGCCGGTGGCTTCGGTGAATTCGTTGGCGATAACAGCCGCGATGGAATAGCCCGGCGAGAAAAGGGATGCGGCAATAGTTGGCGTGTTGCCAATGACCATGGTTACCGCCATGGTTTCGCCCAGCGCGCGGGCCAAGGCCAGAAAAATCGAACCCATAATGCCAGTGCGCGCGAATGGCAGAACTACTTTCCAGGTGGATTCCCAACGGGTGGACCCCAGCGCCAGCGCGGCCTCCCGTTGATCTCGCGGAACGGACAGCAATACTTCGCGCGAGACAGAAATTATGTATGGAATGACCATGATGGCCAGCACAATTCCCGCGGTCAGAAAACCGACGCCGTATGCCGGCCCCTGGAACAACGGAAGAAATCCCAGCGTATGTTTCAACCCCGGCTGGATGTACACCCGCATCAGGGGAATAACCACGAAGACGCCCAGCAATCCATAAATTACACTGGGCACCGCCGCCAGCAGATCAATAAAAAATTGCAGCGTATCGGAAACGCGCGCCGGCGCAAGCTCGGCAAGAAATATTGCGGCGCCGATCCCCAGAGGTACAGCGATAAACAGCGAGACGCCCGCGGTGACCAGGGTCCCATAAATAAACGGCAGGGCTCCGAATTTATCGAAGATGGGATCCCACACCGAGGTCACAAAAAATCCAAATCCAAATTTGTGGCGTGGCAAATAAGATTCTCTCCACAATTCGTACACCAGCAGCACGGTGACCAGCACCACGGAAGCGGCGAACAGAAACGTAACCAGGCGCGCAATTTCGTCGCCGTCTCGCAGGCGGCTGATAAAAGAGCGCGAGCCCGTTGCGGGGCCCGCGCTCGATACCGTTGTTGTTGTTGTGGCCATCAGGGGAGCAGTTGCGCTACTGAATGCTGTCCAGCGCCTTGATCTCCATGGCGACGACCTCTTTAGGTAGCTTCGCGTACGAGAGCGCCTCGGTCTGCTCTTGCCCGTCCGCCAGCATCCACTTCACGAAACCTTTAATGGCGTCGCGTTTTGCGCCGTCAGAAAATTTCGAGGGGATAAGGAGCCAGGTAAAGCTGGAAATAGGATAGGCGGCTTTTCCCGGTGCATCCGTGATGGATACGCGGAAATCGCTGGGCATGCTTTTCGCGGCACCCGCTGCGGCGCCCGTCACACCGGTGAGATCGGCCTTGATGAATGCGCCGGAGGAATTCTTCACCCGGCCGTAAGGCATCTTGTTCTGGATGGCGTAAATCAGTTCCACGTATCCGAACGCATTAGGAGTCTGCTTGATCAGTCCGGCCACGCCTTCATTGCCTTTGCCGCCGAGACCGACCGGCCAGTTCACCGAAGTGCCCTTGCCGACTTTATTTTTCCATTCGTCGCTGACTTTCGAAAGGTAGTCAGTCCAGATATACGTCGTACCGCTGCCGTCCGAACGGTGCACCACCACGATGTCGTTGCCGGGTAGGCTCACACCTTTGTTGGCGTCGGCAATGAGCGGATCGTTCCACTTGGTAACTTTGCCAAGAAAAATTCCGGCAATCGCTTCCGACGTGAAATTCAATTCCGCGGTGACACCAGCAATGTTATAGCTCGGAACATCAGCGCCCAGCACGGTCGGAAAATGCAGGATGGGAAAACCGTGCTTGTCCTGAAACGCCTTAAGTTGTTCGTCGTTCATCGGGCCATCCGAAGCGCCGAAATCCACGGTCCCTTCGGTGACCTGCTTGATGCCGCCTCCGGAACCAATGGATTGATAGTTGATTTGCAGATTCGAATTCTTTTTGTGGTATTCGTCGAACCATTTTGAATACATTGGATAAGGGAACGTCGCGCCCGCGCCATTGATGGACAGGGTTCCTTCCGCTATCGCCACGGCGCCCAGGGCAAATGCAACCAGGAGCAAAGCTGTAATTCGCTTCATGCGTTTTTCTCCACAGATAATCGGTGAGATAGGAGCGCGTCAGTGTGGCTGGCTAGTGTTACAGGAGTGTTACAACAGCAAGTTAGTCTCTTAAAAGTGGTGGCAAGGATAACTTGCGGCAGGGATTGAAGTTATCAATTATTGATGCTAATTAACTGCCGGTTTGTGTCGCCGGCGATTTTTGCAGGGACATTCTAGCGTCCCATTCACAATTCCGTTTCGGCGCCGGCGAAGTTCGGATCTGGAAAAAAACACATAACGCTTGACCCTAAATAGTCCTCACCTTTACCATGTCGGCACCGATGTAAGCTTTTTCATGGTGCAGAAGGTTAGAGGCCGCCACCTGGGCTGTACGAAAATCGCTTCGCGAATACTCAACAGTCCGCGTATTCAGTCACACTCCCCCGTTTCCACCGGCTGTTGAAGCACTGGGCATTTTCGTAACTCCAATCCCGACTGCGGTTTAAATCTCCCCACTACCTGTGTGTTACACGATATTCACATTAGGTTGACGAGACCGTAAGACGCACCCTTTAACGTTCTGCACCACGCGACAAAGCTTTCACCGGGACTTCTGAATTCAGACTTAAAAGAGAGAGGCAATGAAAAAACTAGCTGCACTGACACTATCCCTATTCCTCACGTCGGGAATAGCATTTGCTGATTCGCCCAAGGATGCCGACGCCCAACCGGCCAACAGCGCGCCCGGGAAGGCCAAGGAATCCAGAAAAACCGATAAGTCCGACTCCGCCATCGCTGCTGAAATTGAAGAGTTGCGCCAGACTCTGCAATCTCAGCAGGAGCAATTGCAATTGTTGAAAGAAGAACTTCGCAAGCGCGATCATCAGATTGATGAAGCTCGCGAAGCTGCGGCCTCCGCGAACTCACGCGCCACGGAAGCGAATCTGAAAGCCAGCGAAGCGGTCACCACCAGCAGTGCAGCTCGCACCGCGACCGAAGCCATCACCAGCAATTTGTCCGCCTCCAATAATGCGATCGTCGCGCAGGAGAAGGCGGATTCTAAAGATCCGAAATCCAAGCCCACCGAAGACGGTCCCGGCTCAATCCGCTACAAAGGCGTTTCGCTCACCCCGGGCGGCTTCATCGCGGCGGAAACCGTTTTCCGCACTCGCGCCGCCAGCGCGGACATCAACACGCCATTCACCGGAATCCCTTATGGCGGCAATTCACTCAGCAAAGTGTCTGAATTTAACTTCACCGCCCGGCAGAGCCGCGCAACCTTGCTCGCGGAAACCACCATCGGCAGCGCCAAGGTCACCGGCTATTACGAGGGCGACTTCCTCGGCGCGGGCACAACTTCCAACAACCGCCAGAGCAACAGTTACGTATTTCGCCAACGGCAATTGTTCGCCCAAGTGGCGTTCTCAAGCGGGTTGACGTTGACTGGCGGCCAGATGTGGAGCATGGCTACGGAAAACAAGAAGGGCATTCAAAACCGGCAGGAAGCCCTGCCGATGCAGATTGACCCGCAATACATCGTGGGTTTCACGTGGCAGCGCGCCTACGGCTTCCGCGTGGTGCAAAACCTGTTTGACAATAAATTGGCTGTCGGTATCGCCGTCGAAGGTCCGCAGTCCACCGTTGGCGGCCGCGGCTTCAGCACTTACACCAACGCGGCGGCAGCTACCTCCCTGAACTTCTTCGTTAACGCTCCCGGTGCGGGAGGCGGTCTTTACAACGCGTTCGACGCCACCGGCTACACCGTCAACAAAGCGCCTGATCTGCTAGCCAAAGTGGCTCTCGATCCGGGCTGGGGCCACTACGAAGTCTTTGGCATCGTAAGCACCTTCCGCGCTCGTGTTTATCCTTGCGCGGTGGTCAGCCCGCAAGCGAGCACCGCGACCACTATCCTCGTCGGCAATCCCATCAGCTGCGGTGCCAACCCGGCTGCCATCACTCCTTCCGCAGCCGGCGCGTTCAACGATGCGCGTCTCGGCGGCGGCATCGGCGCCAGCGCAACTGTGCCGGTAATTGCCAAGAAACTGGACGTCGGCCTCAAGGGCGTAATCGGCGACGGCATTGGCCGTTTCGGTTCAGCACAACTTGCAGACGTAACGGCTCGCCCGTTCGGCACACTCGCTCCTATTCGCACCGGTCACGGACTTGCAAAGGTCGAATTTCACCCCACCCCGAAACTGGACATCTACGCGTACCTCGGCGACGAGTACGCCTCCCGCGCCGCGTACACCGGCTATTCGTCGGTTAAATTGACGACCAACACGCTGACCGGCGCAGCACCAGGCAGCCCCGTCACCACCACGACTACAGTGACAACCTCCACCGGAGGAATCGGCGGTTACGGTTCTCCTTTCGCAAACAACAGCGGCTGCAGCACCGAAGTCGCGCCCACCAACCAGAACACTCCAGGCGCCGGCGGCACTTGCGCCGGAGACGTACGTAACATCATCGAAGGCTCCGTTGGCTTTTGGCATAAGTTCTACAACGGGCCAAAGGGTCGCGTGCAGTGGGGCTTGCAGTACGCCTACTTCAGCAAGAGTGCGTGGTCTGGCAACGCCAACGTCGCCGCTAACCCAGGCATCGCGCCGAAGGCCGTGGACAACATGGTCTGGACCTCGTTCCGCTATTACCTGCCATAAGTTTCGGCAGGGCGTCTCCCTTAATAAGGGACGCGAAGGGCAGCTCCCCCTGGGCTGCCCTTCTTTTTTTTTGCGCAAACGTTTCGTGATGGGCTGATCACAGATGAGCGCGTGCTCAACATTTCGCGAAGAAATGAATCGGCAGGCACTCGGAACTCAACGCATGCGAAGAAGAATTGGAGGGGGGAGATGAGGACCAGAACCAGGGGTGTTCTGGTCCCCAGGTAGGACTTTTGAATGGAAGATCAGCGGGCTTAGTCTCGCACCTCGGCCTCGGAATCCTGGTAAAAGCCGCGTGAATTTTCCGTGACACGCGAAGCAATAGTAGCGCCGCCATCCTCGCCGGCGCCGGTGTTGACCAGCAACCCACGGCCGTGCCGCACATCCAGCCCGCGGACCCAGAATATGATGTCCTCGGAAATATTGGTGGCGTGGTCCGCGATGCGCTCCAGGTGGCGCGTGGCCAGCACATATTGCAATCCCGGGCAGACCATCACCGGCTCTTGCATCATGCGCCGCAGCAGCGTTTCAAAAACGCGATCGCGGTATTGATCCACCGCGTCATCACTCTCCAGGACCTGCAGCGCCATCTCCACATTCTTGAAAATCAGCGCTCCTAGACTCTTGCCCACCATGGCGCGGACCGCAGCGGCCATGGGCGCAAGTTCCTCGACAGGTGCGATTTTTGGCATTTCCCGCAACGAGATCACGCATTGCGCCAGGTTCACCGCCAGATCGCCGATGCGTTCGAGATCGTTGGTAATTTTCAGCGCCGCCACAATCAGCCGCATCTCGTCGTCGTTGAACGTAGAACGCCGCAGCAAACGAATCGCATGTTCATCAATCACCATTTCCATTTCGTTGATGCGCGGCTCCAGGAGAAATACCTCGCCAGGCAGTTCGGCGGTGCGCGCGCCGTCAACATCTATGAGCGCGTCCAACGCGCGGTTCATCGCACCTTCCACCGTACGGGACATAGACACTAGGTAATTCACCAGCGTGTCGTACATGACCACTCCGGTGACTTTTGTGGCGCTTGCCATATTCTTGGCCTCGTTTTCGCGTATCAGCCGACGCGGGTTTCGGCATACACGCCAAGTGTGCGGCGGTGTCTGTTACAGGCTCTTCACGCGCAGATGAACGATCTGATTATTTCGGCAAGGGTTAAGCGTTTCTGATACCCAGCAGTTAGGGTCTTGAAGTGCGCGGCTAAGCGGACGGGATGCGGCCGCCGTTATTCCGCAGGTGTGGAGCTACCGACGAAGTATTGCGGTAAACGCCGCGGCTGGCATCAAAAATCGGCACGGAAAAATGAAATTGCGAACCTTTGCCAATTTCGCTTTCGACCCAGATGCGCCCGCCCTGCGCTTCGATCAGGTGCTTGGCGATAGCCAGGCCCAGCCCGGTACCGCCCGCTTCACGCGAGCGTGCCGCATCCACACGATAGAACCGTTCGAAAATACGCGCCTGCTCCGCCTGCGGGATTCCGATGCCCGTATCGGAAACAGTGAAAACCACTTCTGACTCATGGGCTTCGGCGCTCAGAACAATATCGCCCCCGGGCAGCGTATATTGCCGGGCGTTATCCAGCAGGTTTTGCAAAACTTCCGCAAGCCTGCGGCGATCACCGGCAACATAGGGCATTTGCGCGGGCACACTGACCGAGAGATGGTGACTGTTTTCGAGGGCGCGATGCTGCGCCGTCGCCAGGCAGCTGTCCACGATTTGCCCCACGGTCAATTGGTCAATCTCCAGTTCCAGGCGGTCCGCATCCATTTGCGAAAGGCGCAGCAGATCGTCGGTCAGACGCGCCAGGCGCCGGGAATGCTCCAGGATAATTTCCAGGAAGCGCTCGCGATTTTGCGCGTCGTCAATCGCGCCGGCCAGCAAGGTCTCCGCGAATCCCTGAATGGCTGTAAGCGGCGTCTTGAATTCATGGGATACATTGGCCACAAAATCACGCCGCACCCGTTCCAATCGGCGGAGTTCACTGATATCGTGCAACACCAGCACGGCGCCAAGGGTGTCTCCCGCGCGCACCGACGCCACCGTGGCGGCAAAAAAGTGCTGGCGCAACGTTCCTGTGGCGATCTCCGCTTCCACGCGCGATTCGCCGCGCAGCACGCTGCGCACCGCTTCTATCAATTCGGTCTGGCGGACAATTTCCACCAGCGCGCTTCCCGATTTCAACGGCAGCTGCAGTCCAAGTATTCCCGCGAAACTCTGGTTGGCAAAAAGCAGGCGCTCCGAGGCATTTACCACCGCTACCCCCTCCACCATGCTTCCCAGGATGGCCGTGGAGAGATTGCGCTCTTCGGTCAAGGTGTGAATGGTCTCGTCGAGCTGCGCCGCAGTACGATTCATGGAAGCGCCCAACGCTTCCAGCGCGTCACCGGAACTATCCGCGGGAATAGCCCGAAAATCCCCAGCCGCAACGCGGCGCGAAAATTCTTTCAACCGTTCTACTCGATCTGAAAACATCCGGGAAATCTGCAGCGCGGCCGCGCCGGCGATCAGCAAGACCAATAAGGAAGCCAGCCACAAGCTGCGCCGAAATGACCGCACCACCTCGTCCACAGTTTCGACGGGCAACGCAAAGCGCAGAACGATCGGCGCAGCGCCGGCGCCCTCATAGCGCACCGCGTAGTACAGCAAATCTCGATTCTGTGTGACGCTGCGGCGAATCGCGCGACCGCTGCCTTTCGCCAGGGCTTCACGGACCTCCGGCCGGCCACCATGGTTCTCCATGGTCTGCGCTTCTGATTGTGAGTCCGCCCACACTCGCCCGTCGTTCGCGATCACCGTGACCCGGGCTCCGCTGGCGGCAATCTGGGAAACCCAATCGTGAAGTTTAGTGTTGTCTTCAGGTACGGTAGGGGGCAAGGGGGGTATTGCGGAACCGCGGGCCTGCGCAAGTCCCGCGATGGCGGTAAGTTGCGAGTACCCTTTCTGCTCGTAATCGCGGCGCAAAGCGCGTTCGGCGAAAAATGTTACCGCTAGCAGCGCACTGATAATCAGCGCGAGAAAGGTCAATCCGAGTTTTGCGAATAGGTTACGCCGCACGAGTTTCGAACAAGTACCCGGCTCCGCGTACGGTCTTCAAATGCATCGGATTCTCAGGGTCCGGTTCGATCTTTTCGCGCAGGCGACGGACATATACATCAACGCTCCGGGGAGTTACGAAACGATCTGTTCCCCAGACAGCGTCCAGCAGCTGGTCGCGAGTGAAAACGCGATTCGGGCGCGAAGCCAGATAATACAACAGCCGGAATTCCAGCGTACTAAGCGGCACCGCTTTTCCCGAGTGGCTGACGCGATAGGAGGCGGGATCAATGGACAATTTTCCGATTTCAATCACCCGTGGCGAGTCGCTGGGAGGCTCCGCGCGCCGCAACAGCGCCTTCACGCGCGCAATCAATTCGCGAGGGCTGAAGGGCTTGGTTACGTAATCGTCGGCGCCCATTTCCAGGCCCACTACGCGGTCGGCTTCATCACCTCGGGCCGTCAACATCAATATCGGCAAACGATTCAGCGAGTCGTCCCGGCGAATTTCCCGGCAGATGTCCAGGCCCGAAAGTTTAGGGAGCATCAGGTCCAGCAGCAGCAGGTCAGGTGGGGTTTTCTTGACGGCGCTCAGGCCGCTGTTGCCATCCGAGGCCGCGCTCACCTGGAAGCCTTCGTTGGCAAGGTTATAGCGCACCAACTCGACGATGTCGCGGTCGTCCTCAATGATCAGGATGCGCTTCATGCTGGTGGAGGCCGAGGTCTGGCGGCTCGGCGGAAGTGTAGCGTACGGAGCGGGGTTTCGATAGCTATCGGTCTGGTTTTGATCTCTCGTGGGTGGGACGGTCACAACTTATTCTGACAGTTGCACTGTAAGAATCGGATGACAGCCACGTGAACGTCATGTAAACGCCGGGGAGAGAGTCGCGCAGCTCAATTCGACGTATGCGTCGTAAAAGCCAGTGTGAGCAACGTCTTTTGCTCCAGCTCGTGCGCCTTGGCGGAGCCCGTCGCGGGACTGGCGCTACTGGAACGCTTCACGGAACGGACGCGCAATCCCAGTTCTTTGGCCAGGCGCTCGAGCCTTGGCACGATGTAGAAAAATCCGCCCATATTTCTCGGCTCTTCCTGAACCCACACGATCTCGCGCGCGTTCGGATGCGCGGCCATCGCAGCGGTCAGATCGTGGCGCGGCAATGGATAAAACTGCTCCAGGAAAAAGATAGCCGTCTCTGTGTCTTTGCGGCGGCGGCGCTCGGCGCGAAGTTCGTGACCCACTTTTCCACTGGCAAGCAAAATGCGTTTCGCGTCCTGCACTTCGCGATCAGGAATCACCGGCAGAAATCGCGGTTCGGCAAAATCCTGGATCGGCGAGCCGGCGTCCGGATGGCGCAGCATGCTTTTCGGCGTGAAAACGATCAGCGGCTTGCGCCACGGGCGGCGTACCTGCCTACGCAGCATATGAAAGTACTGCGCCGCGGTGGAAGGCTGGCAAATCTGAATATTATCTTCGCCCGCAAGTTGCAAAAAGCGTTCGATGCGCGCGCTGGAATGTTCCGGGCCTTGCCCCTCGTATCCATGGGGCAAAAGCATGACCAGCCCCGACGGCAGATCCCATTTGTCTTCGCCGGCGCTTATAAATTGATCAATGATCACCTGTGCGCCGTTCACGAAGTCGCCAAATTGAGCTTCCCAGGCCACCAACGCTTCAGGATAGTCGCGGCTGAAACCGTATTCGAAGCCCACACAGGCGGCTTCCGAAAGCGGCGAATTTGCGATTTCGCAGAACGGTCCTTCGGGTGCAAGATTGGCCAGCGATAAATATTCCTGCTCGTTCTCGGTATCAACCAGAACCGCGTGGCGCTGATTGAACGTTCCGCGCTGCGTATCCTGGCCCGTCACTCTGACCGGATTGCCTTCCAGCAGCAGCGAGCCTAACGCCAGCGCTTCGCCGAATCCAAAATCAACGGGCCGCGTGCCGCGCCCCATTTCCGCGCGCTGTTCCAGCAGCTTCACGATCTTGGGATGAACGTGGAACCCTTCCGGAGCGCTGCACAAAGCGTCGGTGATTTCCGCCAGCTTTTCGAGCGGCACACCAGTGTCCACTTCCAGAGAAGCATCGTAGCGGCCGCGGCGATACGGCGCCCAATAGTCGGGAAGCTTTCGCAGATGTGGCAACTTTTTCAGTTCGTGCGCTTTGGTTTGTTCGCCTTCGTATTCCGCGCGAACACTCTCAGCCATTGCAGCCGGATCAATTCCGGTGCGCTCGGCGTAAATTTTCCATAATTGCGGATGGCTCTTGATCCGCTCGTAAAGCAGCGGCTGCGTGATGGTGGGATCGTCTACTTCGCTGTGCCCGTGACGGCGGTAGCCGATGATGTCTACAACCACATCGCTGCCGAAAGTCGCGCGATACTCTGCGGCAATTTTTCCCACGCGCACAACGGCTTCGGGGTCTTCCGCGTTTACGTGAAACACTGGCACGGACTGGCGTTTGGCGATATCCGAGGCGAAACGCGAAGACTGCGCTTGCACCGGCCGCGTTGTAAAACCGATCAGATTGTTCACGATGATGTGAATGGTGCCGCCGACGGTGTAGGCCTTGAGGTCCGCGAGATTCAATGTTTCGGCCCAGATGCCCTGCCCGGCAAACGCCGCGTCGCCATGCATCACGATGGGCACCACAGTTTTTTTACTATCCGCGCCCAGACGCGTCTGTTTGGCGCGCGCGCGGCCCATGGCCACGGGATCCACAGCCTCCAGATGGCTGGGATTCGAAACCAGGTGAATGCCGATCTGCTTACCCGAAGCGGTTTCGAAAACACCAGTCGCGCCCACGTGATATTTCACGTCACCCGCGCCCAACACGCTGCGAGGATCCACATCTTCGAATCCTGAAACCACTTGATGCGCGGGCTTGCAGGCGGTGTGTACCATGACGTTCAAACGCCCGCGGTGGCTCATCGCGAGGACCGATTCCTGCGCGCCATTTTCGCCGGCCACTTCCAGCAGGGAATCCAGCAACGGAATTAAGGACGTAACGCCTTCGAGCGAAAAGCGTTTCGCGCCCAAGTAGCGCGCCTGCAAGACCTGTTCGAACAGGTCGGCGCGAATCAGCCGTTCGAGAACGGCACGCTGATCCACTTGTGGTGCCGCGCTCTCCATCCGCTCGGCAATCCATTGCCGCCGCTCCGGTTCGGGCAAGTGCATGAACTCAGCACCGATCGTTCCAGAATAAATCTCGCGCGCCTCGTCCGCGTCAGGCCCGGTCAAGTTGAGTTCAGGATGTTTTAATGGTTTGAGAAAATCGAGGGGATCGAGATCCGCTTCGTAAAAACCCCAGCGCCGGAACAATTCGTATACGTGCTCGCGGTCACCGCCCGCGCCATTTTTCCCGCCGGAGCCGGCGGTCTTTTTAGGCGATTTCGCCGTTTTTGCCGGGCGTTCGGCATCGAGAGTGCTTCTATTTGCCATGGCCGTCCAACATTCATTTTGCCACAGATCAATTTTAGCTGCCGGATGCCGCTTCGGCCTTGTTTTCTAAAGTTCACAGGGAACGTACGAGGGTTTCCAACGTTTGCGCGATGCTGTCTGGGGCCGTCCCGGCTGGGAACTTGACTGCCGCGCCGATTCGAACCGTAATCTCGCCCGGCCGCGCCAGGCGGCGATGCTCAGTTTTCATCTGCCATACGCCATCGAGTCGCAACGGAACAACT
>JBBRPU010000053.1:0-14539 GCA_038227545.1 Candidatus Acidiferrales bacterium | reverse complement strand
GACGGTTCACCCCGTCTGCTGCAGATCGAAGGCATCGCGCTGGAAGCGCAACTGGAGGGTACGATTCTGTACCTGCGTAACCGCGACGAGCCCGGCGTCATCGGCCAGGTCGGCACGATGCTCGGGAAGTATGGCGTGAACATCGCGACTTTTGCGCTGGGCCGTCGGGAAGCTACCCGCGGCGCACAGGCGGTTTCCCTGGTGCGCCTGGACGGCGAAGTATTCAATTCTATTCTGGAGCCCATCAAGGGCATTCCGGCGATTACGGAAGCAAAGCTGTTGCGCTTGAACTAGACGCAGACGGGGTTCGCGGACTTGGAACGTGGGTGAACCGTGGTCAGAGGGGAAGCGTCACCGGATTGTCATCTGAATTTCCGCTCAATTCAATCTGCTCTATTGCTCGAAGGTGGCGTTTTCTGAACATATCTATCAATTCCATAAGCAAATTCTTGCCTACTCATAACCCGCCTATAAATGCTTGACAGAAATGTAAATTTGTCCTAAAAACTAACTCAACGGTGACATCAGCGAGTGGGTGGTTAATCTGTTTTTATCCTTAGTTTCCGAACTTTCTAAAATTGCCGCCGTTCGCCGCTACAGCTGTGCCTTCCGCAAGAATCTTCCTAAACGCGTTACGCCTAAAGGGGTGTTGTCATGAACTGGCCTACAAGCAGGAGAAATCTCCTGGTCGGTTTTATCGCCTTGATGCTGTTAGCAGTGAACGCCTCCGCTCAGACTGGTACAACTTCCGTGCGTGGTGCGGTGCTGGACAAAAGTGGCTCCACAGTTGGTGACGCCAAGGTCTCGCTTACAGGGGTCGAGCAAGGCTTAAACCGCTCGATGCAGACCAACGACAACGGCGAGTACGAGTTCCTGGCGCTGCCCCCTGGTACCTATAGCATCACAGTGGAGAAGGAAGGTTTTCGCAAGCACGATCAGCGCAACGTGCAGTTGCTGGTGAATACGCCTGGCACGGTGAATGTCACGCTGGAAGTGGGTACTACGGCGCAGACTGTTGAGGTTTCTGCGCAGGCCGCGACGATTAACACGACGGATGCCTCCCTGGGAATCGCGTTCGGCGAACGCCAGGTGAAAGAGTTGCCGCTGGAAGGCCGCAACGTGCCGGATCTTTTGTCCTTGCAGGCTGGTGTGGCGTACACCGGGAACCGGCCAGACATCAATCGCAACATTGATACGCGCAGCGGCGCAGTCAACGGCGCACATAGCGACCAGAGCAACATAACGCTGGACGGAGTGGATACCAATGACGCTGGAGGCAATGCGTTCACATCGGTTCTACCGGTAACTCTTGATTCCGTGCAGGAATTTCGCGTCACTACTACGAACTACAACGCCGACGAAGGACGTTCGTCGGGCGCACAGGTGGCCCTGATTACCAAGAGCGGGTCCAACGAATTCCACGGTTCGGCGTATGAATATCACCGCAACACCATCACTTCCGCGAACGATTACTTAATCAAATTGGCGGAGTTACAGAATGGCCAGCCCAACGAACCGCCCAAGCTGATCCGAAACATTTTCGGCGCGAGCCTTGGCGGGCCAATCAAGAAAGAACGGTTGTTTTTCTTCGCGAACTTTGAGGGCGCGCGCCAACGCGAAGAGAATGCCGCCACCCGCGTGGTGCCCACGGCTTCATTGCGCGACGGTGTAATCATTTATCAGTGTTCTGACCCGGCCTCATGCCCCGGTGGCACGGTGCAGGGTGTCAGCGGGGCCAGCTACAACGTTCCGGCTGGAGCGCATGGGCTTTCCCCGTCGGACATCACCTCCATGGATCCTCTAGGCGCCGGTCCAAACGCGGCGATGCTGGCTTACTTCAATACCTATCCGCTTCCCAATGACAATACCCAGGGCGATGGCGCGGGCTTTAACTACTCCGGCTTCCGCTTCCGCGGCCCGATCAAGAAGGATTACAACTATTACATCGCGCGCATGGACTACAAGCTGACCTCATCGGGGAAGCACCTGCTGTTCTGGCGCGGTGCGCTGTCGAACTTCCAGAATCCCGGCGTTTCCTTCCTCCCGGGAGAAGCCCCCGAACAATCCATTGTTAACTACAACAAAGGTTCGGTGGTGGGGTACACCGCAATTCTCAAGCCCAATCTGGTCAATAATTTCCGCTGGGGCTTCACCCGCGAGAGTGTGGGAACCATCGGAAATTCTAACGATCAGGTAATTTATTTCCGCGGGCTCAACGATGCTTCGGGAGCGGTTTCTAGGACGCGTGCCTTCCAGCGGCCCATCCATAATTTTACCGACGATGTTTCCTGGACTAGGGGACGCCACACTTTGCAGTTCGGGGCTGCGGTAGCTTTCATTCGCAACCCTCGGCAGAGCCAACAAGCCTCGTTCAGCGATGGTGTAACCAATGCTTCGTGGCTGGATACGGCGGGTTTTGCGAACACCGGCGCTGACTTTGATCCGACAGTCACGGGGAGGCCAGACGTAAACCCGGACTTCGCGAATTCTTACGATTACCCAATGATTGCGCTGCTGGGAATGGTTACCGAAGTGGATGCCACCTACAACTACAAAAAAGATGGGAGCGTGCTGGCGCAGGGGGCGCCCGTTACCAGGAATTTCGCGTTCAATGGCTACGAGTTCTACGGGCAAGACTCGTGGAAGATCAAGCCGAACCTAACGCTTAACTACGGATTGCGGTGGTCGCTGTTTTCGCCACCTTGGGAGACCAATGGCTTGCAGGTCTCTCCCAACTTCAGCCTGACGGATTTCTTCAATCAACGAGCTGATAACATGGTGGCGGGTATTCCTTCCAACGCTGATCCGCTAGTGCAGTTCGATCTTTCCGGACCCGCTAATGGCGGGAAGAAGGGATTTTACGGATGGGATAAAAAGGATTTCGGCCCCCGGCTTTCCATAGCCTGGGCACCCAAGCCCCAGAATGGACTGCTTCGGTCGCTGTTTGGTGACGGCGACAAGAGTACCATTCGAGCTGGATTTGGAATCGTGTATGACCGCATCGGCGCTGGGTTGCTCAGCACCTTTGACGCGAATGGCTCCTTCGGTTTGTCTACCGGCTTGACTAACCCGGCTGGCATTATCACCGCTGCGGATGCGCCGCGATTGACGGACATTCACACCATCCCAACCACGGACAATTCCGGCAACGCTTTGTTTTTGCCGGCCCCTCCGGGACAATTCCCGCAGACTTTCCCTTCCACGCTGGACACCGGTGGCTTTGCCATTACCTGGGGCCTCGACGACAAGATCAAGACACCCTATTCCTACACCTTGGATTTGTCGGTCGGACGGGAATTGGGACATGGCCTATCGGTAGAAGTCTCCTACGTGGGGAGACTGTCTCACCGTTTGCTGATCCAGGAAGACTTGGCCATGCCGCTCGACCTAAGGGACAAGAACACCGGGGTGGACTACTTCTCAGCAGCGACCGCGCTGGCAAAGACCTATCGGCAACTCGGCGATGAAAGCACGCTGACCTTCACACCGGCGATGATCGGTCCCACTGCGCAATACTGGGCGGATATGATTCAGCCCGTGAATCCCGGTGGCGGATATCGCATTAGAAGGTGTACACCACGTGACGCGACTGGGGCGCACACCGTGAGCTTTACCACCGATCCGCTGGTCGCCGCTTACGATTTGTTCTGCGGATTTAGTGGAAACGAAACCACCGCGCTTTCCATTTTCGACCTCAGTGGACTGCGGGGAGAAAATTCCAGCACCTTCTACGAACCGACAACCGGTCTAAACTCATTCTTCAATAAACAATTCTCGTCTCTGTACGCCTGGCGCTCCATGGCCAACGCCAATTATCACGCCATGCAGGTTAATGTGCGCAGGCGCATGCAGAACGGCGTGCAGTTTGATTTCAACTACACATACTCCAAATCCATTGACTTGGCTTCCGACGCCGAACGCATTGGATTTGTCGGCGGCCTCGGGGGCCAGATCATCAACTCCTGGGATCCGAAAGCGTTGCGCGCGGTTTCCGACTTCGATGCCACCCACCAGTTCAATGCGAACTGGATTGCGGAACTGCCGTTTGGCAGGGGCCGCAGGTTTGGACGCGACGCGAATAGATTCGCCGATGCGTTCATTGGCGGATGGCAACTTTCGGGATTATTCCGGATGACCTCCGGGTTTCCCTTGAACGTCTTCAATGGTGCGCAGTGGCCGACAAACTGGGAACTGGGCGGAGAAGCTCAACCGGTTTCCGGTCCGGTGGCGACGAAAAAGACCAAACTGCCGGATGGATCCGTGAGTATCTTTCCGAGCGGCACCGACGCAGTTAATTTGTTTAGGGCTGATTTCCCCGGAGAGTCGGGGGCCCGAAACAATATTCGTGGCGACGGCTTTTTTGGAGTCGACTTGGGGCTAACCAAGAAGTGGACGATGCCATGGTCAGAGCGTCAGGCTTTGGTATTCCGCTGGGAAGTTTTCAACGTGACCAACTCGGTGCGCTTCGACGTGCAGCAAATTGGACCGAGCATAGATAATCAGGGCTCATTCGGTAACTACCAGGGGCTGCTCACCAATCCCCGGTCTATGCAATTTGCGCTGCGCTACGAATTCTAGACAACTCAAACCAACTGGCCGTCGGGAGCGAAAGCTCTCGACGGCTTTTGTTTTTCGCCGGCGACGTTACTGGATTCGGTACGTCGCGGTTCGTAGGATTCGCAGCGTAATTGTGATTGTGCTTCTAAATTTATATGGGTATGCAGATGTGATTTCTCAATTATATTCAGCTACTTGAATTCTCTTAATAGGCACCCCGCTTAAGTCCTGCATTTCCAATCCTCACGACTCGGCCCACTAGTTGCATTCCTATTTTCAACGGTCGGCACGCGCGAGACCTCCAGCAGCGGCATTGCTAAAAATTTGATTTAGAAATTGTCGTCGAAAGGAACAATTCATGAACCGGTTTTCGTTTGTGAAACGGAATCTCATCGCCAGCTTCTTACTTCTTGCCTTGATGGCCGCGGTCGCCTCGGCACAGACCGGGACAACCTCGCTGCATGGCCTGGTCACCGATAAGTCCGGCGCCACCATGACCGGAGTAAAAATTACCCTCACATTTGAGAGCCAAGCTCAGGCTCGTGAAACGGTGACAAATGAGTCAGGCGAATACGATTTCGTGGGTCTGCAGCCTGGAACCTATCTGCTGGCTGTCGAAATGACGGGATTTAAGAATTACGAACAGAGGAATCTGCAGCTACAGGTAAACACTCCCGCGACCAGGAATATCGTCATGGAGTTGGGCGTTTCCACAGAAACCATAGAAGTTTCGGCGCAGTCCGTGCTGGTCAATACCACCGATGCGTCATTGGGTATCGCTTTCAACGAGAACCAGATTAAGCAACTACCGCTGGAGGGTCGCAACATTCCCGATCTACTGACTCTGCAGGCTGGAGTGGTTTACACCGGGAATCGGTCTGACATCAATACCAACACGGATACGCGCAGCGGCTCTGTAAATGGCGCGCGCAGCGATCAGAGCAACTTGACGCTTGACGGGGTGGACGTAAACGACCAGGTGAACGGCAGTGCCTTTACGTCCGTGCTCCCGGTAACGCTGGACTCCGTCCAGGAGTTTCGGGTCACCACGACAGGTTATAACGCCGACCAAGGTCGGTCTTCTGGTGCGCAGGTTAGCCTGGTCACCAAGAGCGGAACCAACGACTTCCACGGCTCGGCATACGAATATCACCGCAACACTGTGACCAGCGCCAACGACTACTTCGTAAAGCAGGCCGAGTTGGCGAATGGCGATCCTAACGTTGCACCCAAATTGCTTCGGAATATTTTTGGGGGATCGATTGGGGGACCCCTTAAGAAAAACCGACTGTTTTTCTTCGCAAATTACGAAGCTGCGCGCCAGAGGGAAGAGGCTAGCGTAGTTCGCGTCGTGCCCAGCGCGGCATTTCGCGCCGGTTATGTGACCTACACATGCGCCACTCCCGCAAGCTGCCCGGGCGGTCCTATCGCGGGCACCAGCTTTAGCGTCCCTGCGGGCAGCTTTGCACTGAGCCCCGCGCAGCTCACTAACATGGACCCGTTGGGTCTTGGACCGAATTCTGTGGTGACCAACTACCTGAACAGCTTTCCGCTGCCCAACGACAGTACGGTGGGAGACAACGTTAACCTGGAGGGCTTCCGATTCCGTGGCGCCGTTCCTACCAACCGGAATTGGTACATCGCGCGCGCTGATTACAAAATCACTGCCACTGGTAGCCATACGCTGTTCTGGCGCGGCGCTTTGCGCAATGATGCCCAGAGTGGTGCGCCGTATCTACCCGGTGGAACACCAGAGATTTCCACTGTGGACTATAGCAAGGGTTTTACGGTTGGATACACAGCCGCAGTTAAGTCCACCGTGTTCAACAGTTTTCGTTATGGCTACACCAGGCAAAGTATCGGAAATCTAGGCAATAACGACACGCAGCCTTTTATCTTCTTCCGGGGACTGAATGACAACAGCACTGCGGCAAATTCCAGCCAGGCGGTGACGCGCAGTTTTAAGTATCAAACCCCCGTGCACAATTTCGTGGACGATGTGTCCTGGACCAAAGGCCGCCATAGTTTTCAGTTCGGAACAAATGTACGCTTTATCCGTAATCCTCGCGAAAATTTTCTCAGTTCCTTTAGCGATGGTGTGACTAATTCTTCGGGGCTAGATACCGCTGGTCTCGCCAACAAGAACAGCCCGCTGGATCCCGGCAGCAACGGCTTCCCCGCGGTAGCCACCGCATTTGACAATTCCTATGATTACTCGACTGTCGCATTACTGGGTATCGTCAGCCAGTTGGACGCCGCCTACAATTACGACAAGACCGGCGCGGCCCTGCCTTTGAACTCGCCAGTAAAGCGTCGCTGGGGAGCTGATGAGTACGAGTTTTATTTTCAGGACTCGTACAAAATCAGGCCCACGCTGACGTTTACTTATGGACTGCGTTATTCGTTGTTCTCTCCTCCGTGGGAAACCACAGGAACACAGGTGGCGCCTTCGTTCAGCCTGGGCGACTGGTTTAATACCCGCGCCAGCGAAATGAACAACGGCATAGGCTCGAATCAGGATCCTTTGATCACTCTGGACTTGGCGGGACCCGCTAACAACAAACCTGGGTTTTACAATTGGGACAAGAAAAACTTCGGGCCACGAGTCGCAATGGCATGGGCTCCGAATTTTTCGTCCGGTTTGCTGAAAGACATTTTCGGAGAGCGGGATCAGACAGTTATTCGCGCCGGTTTTGGCGTGGTCTATGATCGCGTTGGAGCGGGTTTGCTCAGTACTTTTGACCAGTTTGGTTCATTTGGATTGTCGACGACGCTGACGAACGATCAGGTCCCCTCTGTGGCCACCGCGCCGCGAGTGACGGACCTGAACACCATTCCCGTAACCGATCAAAACGGAAATGTTATTTTCCCGCCCGCGCCTCCTGGAGGCTTCCCGTTTGTGCCGCAAGATAATACTTTAGGTCTGGCGATTAACTGGGGACTCGATAGCAGCATCAAGACCCCTTATTCGTATGCGCTGGATTTGTCGGTTGCTCGGGAGTTGCCAAAAGGCTTTAGCATCGAAGTTTCCTATGTTGGCAGGCTGTCCCATCGTTTGCTGGTTCAGGAAGATTTGGCGATGCCGCTAAACCTGGTGGACAAGACCTCCGGCGTTAACTATTTCCAGGCCGCACGCGCCCTCTCGGAACTTAGCGCGGCTGGAACACCTACGGCGAATATCACGCCGACGCTTGTTGGCCCAACCGCCGCTTATTGGCAAAATCTCATTGCTCCACTGGCACCTGGAGATTCTTATTCGCTGGCGTGCAGCGGCGGCTCGACGTCCAGCCCTTTACAGGCTGCGTACGACCTCTTCAGCTGCAACACTTTTAATGAAACCACCGCGTTGTGGCAATTGGACCAGGCCGGATCGGACTTTTCCGGCAATCCAGGAATCGCGGGATCACTGACGGACGCTTCTGGCAATCCCGTGAATTACTATCCAACCAAGCTTGGCAGCAGCGCGTTCTTTAATAAACAATTCAAATCCCTGTACGCGTGGCGCTCTAAGGGCATTGCTAACTATCATGCTATGCAGGTCAGCTTGCGCAAGAAGATGTCGCGTGGCCTGCAGTTCGACTTTAATTACACCTATTCTAAATCCATCGATATGGGCTCTGATGCCGAACGCATCGGACCATGGAGCGGACTTGCCGGCCAGGTAATAAACTCCTGGGACCCCAAGGCGCGACGATCAGTATCGGACTTTGATCTACGGCACCAGATCAACACTAACTGGATTCTGGAAATGCCCTTTGGGAAAGGCCGTTGGCTTGCCCATGATGCGGGCGGCGCCTTAAACGCTCTCGTCGGTGGTTGGCAGCTCTCCGGCTTGGCTCGCTGGACTAGCGGTTTCCCGGTTACCGTGCAGAACGGCGGAACCTGGCCGACGAACTGGCAACTTGGCGGCGGGGCCGTCCAAACGGGCCAAGTGCATACAGGCACGTTCTATAATGCGCCGGGAACCCCCGCTGGTTCAGTAAACATCTTTGCAGACCCCACAGGTCCCAATGGAATTGGCGCATTCCGCCACGGCTTCCCGGGTGAAAGCGGCGGACGCAACCAGATTCGCGGTGATGGATTCGCCGGACTGGATGCGGGCCTGTCCAAACGTTGGGTTATGCCATGGAAGGAATCGCAGAGTTTGCAGTTCCGCTGGGAAGTATTCAACGTACTCAACCTGAAACGCTTCGACGTTCAGAGTATTAACACCAATCTGGATTCTGGATCGTTCGGGAACTACACCGGGCTGCTGACCAATCCGCGTGTGATGCAGTTCGCACTGCGTTACGAATTCTAGACAACCTAACCAACTTGCCGTCGGGGGCGAAAACTCTCGACGGCTTTGTTTTTGCGTTTTCTCGCGGTCCCGCATCTAAATTTATATGGGTATGTAGATTTAGTTCCTTAAGTATCTTCACCTACTTGAATCCTCGGAATCCCTGCTGCAGTAAGTGCAATCCTTGCAACGCGTCATTCTCGGCACGTAAGTTGCACTCTTATTCGTCGGACGGACGGCCGTTGCCGATTTTTTTGCAGCCTCAGCCGAAACTCAAACCTGCTTTGATGAGCGAGAGGAACACATTCGATGAACTGGACTTCTGTTGCGAAACGATGCTTATTGGCGAGCTTGGTATGGATGACCTTTCTTGCGGCCGCCGCATGGTCGCAGGATGCGACCGGGCGAATTGTCGGCAATGTCACCGACCAAAGCGGCGCGACCATCGTGGATGTGAAGGTGACCGTGAAGAATCTTGGCACCAATATTATTCAGGAAGCCACGACCGACAAGGATGGGTTCTTTCAGGTGCTGTCCTTGCCTATAGGCTCGTACACCGTCACCTTTGAGCATCCCGGATTTCGTAAGCAACTGTTCGACCATCAGACTTTGCAGATCAGCCAGTCGTTGCGCCTGGATGTGAAACTAGACATCGGGCAGCAGAACGAAATTGTCGAGGTGAAGGAACAAGCTGCCAACGTCGAAACGATCAACCAGACGGTCGGCGCGACGGTTCAGGGAGACGCTGTTCAGCAAGCGCCCCTGAATGGCAGAAACGTACTCAACCTCGCACTGCTTCAACCCGGCGTCACGGAAACCAATGGTGACTCGGGTGCAGCCGGAACTTTCAGCATCGCCGGTGGACGAACAGACTCGGTAACATTTTTGCTCGACGGCGGTTTGAACAACAACCTGTTGGATAACAGCGTTGTTTACAATCCTAACCCCGATACGATCGCGGAATTTCGTATCCTGGAAAGTAATTACTCGGCCGAATATGGCCGCAATGGCGGCGGTGTTATAAGCGTGGTCACCAAGTCCGGCACCAATCAGTTTCATGGTAGTGCCTTCGAATTTTTGCGGAATGACGCTTTGAATGCAAATACCTTCTTCAACAAAGTGGATGGCTTGAGCCGGGATGTCCTGAAGAGGAATCAATACGGCGGAACTTTTGGCGGACCGATTAAGAAAGACAGACTATTTTTCTTTGTCGGATATCAGGGGCAGCGCCTCGTATCGCAGCAGGTGAGCGGCGATTTCACTGTATTTACCCCAGCTCAGATTACCGGCGATTTCTCCAACGGAGGAAGTCCCGGAAACTGCCCCAACGCCGATACTGGGGTCGCAGCTTTCCTGACGGCCAATCCGTTCTTCCAGCCGAATACCGCCAGTGCCGCGTGCGGAATCATTGACCCATCAAAATTCGATCCCGTCGCGCAAAAATACATCGCTGCCGGCCTGTTTCCGACCGCTGCGAGCGGCGACGCCAATTTTCACGGCTCGCACACGAATAACAACAACGAGCTCACCATCAAATCGGATTTCGTAATCACCGATAAGGACAAACTAACGGTCACGCTCGGCGGTATCCGTAATCCGCAGTTAAATTCGTTTTTATTTGCGACCGTCCCCGGTTTTCCTGATACTACCAAGAATAATAATTACTTCGGGAATCTGGCCTACACCCGTACTTTCACACCGAATATGGTTAACGAGCTGCGGCTATTCGTCCAGCGCAACAATACCTTGCAATCGCAACCGGCATCGAAGTTGCCCACCGCGGCCGATCTTGGAATTGGCACGACTCCGGACAATTCCACTGGCCCTCCCAACATTCTCTTCGACAACGGTTTGTCTCTCGGATTCAGCGAGCAGGGTCCGACCGCGCTCATCAACAACACCTTCGGTTTTTCAGACACCCTGAGTTACATCCGCGGCAAACATAACTACAAAGTTGGCGCGGGAGTTTCCGCGTACCAGAACAACACCGTCTTCGATTTCATCGTCAATGGTGAATTCGATTTCAATGGCACGGCTTCCGGCAATTCGCTGGCGGACTTCTTGCTTGGCGCACCTTCACAGTATTTTCAATCGCCGGCTGCGCCATCCAACATTCGCAGTAAGGGATACTACGGGTTTTTCCAGGATGAGTGGCGCATAACCAAGCGGTTGTCCCTGAACCTGGGGGTTCGCTATGAATATAGTTCGCCCAAGCTGGACACTGGCGGTCGGTCTTTCTCCATCGTCCCGGGCGCGCAGTCAACCAGATTCGTGAATGCACCGGCGGGCCTGCTGTTCCCCGGCGACAAAGGAGCGCCAAAAGGCGCTAATTTCCCGGACAAAAACGACTGGGCTCCGCGGGTCGGATTTGCATGGGATGTTTTCGGTAATGGCAAAACCAGCGTGCGTGGCGGGTTCGGGGTGTTCTACGACGTGCTGAAAGGTGAGGACAACTTGCAGTTTAACGGGCAACCCCCTTTCTTTGGCGGTCTCGGGTTGAACTTCGACCCCTCCACCGTCACCCCCGATGCACCGTTTCCGTTTTTTACAGATCCGTTCACGACGGCATCACCGGCCACGCCTAACCCGTTTCCCTCTAAGCCCCCTTCACCTGATGTGAATTTTCTCGACGCTGGTTTCTTGCCCTTCAACTCCTCGGGCATAATTTTCATTGTCGATCCGCATCTGCGGACGCCATACACCTACCAATACAATTTGAGCCTGCAGCGCGAAATTGCACCGAATACCGTGTTTGAAGCCAGCTACGTCGGCAGCAGCTCTCACGGGCTGACCTCACTTATCGACATCAACCCGTTTGTGCTCGGAACCACCGATCGCGTCTTGAACCTCGCTTCTGGTGACACCACTTGCGTTGATGAGGGCGGGAATTCAACATCGGGAGCCGACCCGAACGCCGTTTGCAGTTTCGCCGGCCTGCCGGAGTTCAAAAACGTTTCCAAAGCGAACTACAACAGCCTGCAGACCAGTTTGACTAAGCAGGTCGCCAGCAATCGTTTCATCGGCCGAACTTATTTCACGCTCGCCTACACGTTTGCTCACAGCATCGACAACGCTTCGGGATTCCGTCAACGGAACTCGCAGGTTGCCTCCTATCGGCCCAACGCCTTCCGTGCGTCCAGTGACCAGGATGTGCGGCATCGCATCACGTTTAGCGGCGGCTGGGATTTGCCTATCGACCAGGCATGGAGTTCTGGTCCGAAGCGCCTGACGCAGGGCTGGAGCTTGTTTCCGATAGTTACTTGGCGTTCGGGATTGCCCATCGATATTTTCGCGCGGTTGCCTGATCGCTTCGTTCCAGGTGCAGAAGGACCTTCAGGTGCCGGCGATCCGACTAACGTATTTGCGAACGTAGTTGGGCCCATCAACACTATTGATCCGCACAAAGCGACGGATTTCGGATCCGGACCGGGGAACTACATATTTAATCCCAATAGCTTTAGCAACGCACAGTGCGGCGATGCGACTCATCCCATTGCCACCTGCGTTCCCGGCCCGGGAGTTTTCCCTTCCAACGATCAAGTGGTCGCGAATCCGGCGTTAGCTACCTACGGCACCCTGCCACGGAACTTGCTCCGCGGACCACGTTACGTCAACGTTGATATGGCGTTCTCGAAGTCCACCGCCATCACCGAAAGGGTGAAGATAGAATTTCGGGCGGAGTTCTTTAATCTCTTCAACCACGCGAATTTCCTCGATCCGCGCGTAATCAACAATGGCGACGGTACTCTAGCTGGCGGAGCGGCGGGGACCAACATCAACAACAGCGGCCGATTCGGCCAGATCACCGGCACCTACGATCCTCGCATCATCCAGTTGGCACTACGCCTGTCGTTCTAGTAGCCCGCCCTCAACGTTTGCGAACCGCCGGTGGGCTCACGCCTTCCGGCGGTCTGATTTTTCTAGGAGTCGAGACGCACACCAATCCGCTATGTTAATCTATGTTTTGCGCTCGGGCTTTGCTGCTGAGCACATCGGTCGGGGCGTAGCGCAGCCTGGCTAGCGCGCCTGGTTCGGGACCAGGAGGTCGAAGGTTCAAATCCTTTCGCCCCGACCACTTTAACCCCGTAGGATCATGAAGGTAGCTGCTTTTGGGGATTCGTATCAGCCACAGCTATTTTCGTTGTGAGCCCAATTTCGCGCCCACTTAATCTTTCCATCGCTGTAAACACTGCATCCTCGGAAGGGTGTACGTAGCGGGTCGACATCTCCGCGAGAATTGTTATTCCGCATCTTTCTAAGTACTTCCAAAATCAAAACTGGCGGACTGCTGGCCGGGCTAATAATTTTGCTTGGGTGTGTTCGTACACGATTTCGTCGCGAGATTGTCGCTGCTAAACTTTCGCACCTTTTGGTGCGAGTGGAAGGCTATTGAGGCGTTTTCCGGTAGCGTCGAAGATGGCGTTGCCGATGGCCGGCGCGATGGCCATGATAGGCGTTTCTCCGGCGCCGGCAGGAATAATGTCGTTGCGATCGAGCAGAATGGCTTCGATTTGCGGCACATCGCGGAAACGCGGGACGCGATAGCTGGCGAAGTGAGGATTGCTGATGCGGCCATTTTCAAATTCGATGGCTTCGAATAGCGCGCCGCCGAGGCCCTGAATGATGGCGCCGACAACCTGATTGCGCAGGCCGTCGGGATTCACGATGGCTCCGCATTCGAACGCTTCTACCACCCGCACTACTTTCACGGCGTCGCTGCCGGGATCGACAAAAATTTCAGCGCACGTGGCTACATAACTTCCCTTCTCGTTCCCGATGGCCAGGCCGAATCCTTGACCGGCGCGAGCTTTCTTGACAGGCCAGCCAAAGGATTTCGCGGCTGCCTGCAAAACGGCGCGATGCCGCTCGTTGGATAAATTGTTCAGCCGAAACTCCAGCGGATCTATTTGCGCCAACCGAGCGAGCGCGTCTATGTGCGTTTCGCGGGCGAAATGATTTGCGGTTGCCGCCAGTCCGCGATAGGAACCGCTGCGCAACACCACTGGGACGGCGAGATACGCGGTGCGCTGGTTGGCGACCACGTAAGGAGTTTCTATACCGGATAGTCCGGCGTGGTAATTGTCGAACTCCCAGGCAGTAAGTTTACCGGCTTCGTCGATGGCGCTTTTTATTTCGATCAGGCCGGCGGGTCGAAAATAAGCCCAGGTGAATTCCTCTTCGCGCGTCCACACCACTTTTACGGGGTGCTTGGCCGCGCGAGCCAGTCGGGTGGCTTCGAGCGCAGCATCGCTAGTGTGCTTGCCACCATAGGCAGAGCCCATGTCAGGCACGATCACGCGGACGTCGCTTTCGGGAATATGAAACACGGCGGCCAGTTCGTCGCGGACCGCGAAGGGTCGCTGGGTGCCGGTCCATACCGTTAATTTCCGATCGGCAAATTGCGCAACGGCTGCACGAGGCTCCAGCGGAGCGTGGGCGATGTATGCGACGGTGTAGCTCGCATCCAGGCGATGTTTTGCGCGGGCATAGCCATCCGGCAGCGATCCTTCTTTGACGGGATTCGGTTTCTCGGGGACTACTACTCCATTCTGTTTCAGGTAGGAAAATATTTCGCGATGGGAAATCTGCGGAACTTCCTTCCACTGCACCTTAACAGCGGAGAGGGCTTCCGCAGCTTCGTGAACTGTTGGCGCAGCGGCGCCGATAAAATCTCCATCGCGCACGAGGATAGCCCGAGGGTTG
>JBBRPU010000052.1:0-15231 GCA_038227545.1 Candidatus Acidiferrales bacterium | reverse complement strand
GGATGAACCGGTGACGCTTACACCGATCAGGCCATCGCGGAGTTGCCGGAGAGGCAACAACAAATGGAGGGCAGCGCTTTAGACACTCCTAGACTATAGGCCGGCGGTAGGCCGTACGCAACTACACCTGCTTGGCGGAAAATCTACTACAGATAAGAGCCCGCTTGCGGTGGCGATACGTTACGCAGGCGCTACATTACGGTTGGCATTTTGGACGGCCGCGGACTGAACGGCCGCGGCAGCGCCGCTGGCACACAGAAACACCGCGGCGGAAAAAACGATGGGCGGCGCGGGAAAATATGTCCAACTGCTGATGAGCGTAAAGAGTTGGAAAGCGGCGAAAACCCACGACAGCGTTGCAATCTCCGAGGGACGGCGGCGGGATTGATTTCCAAGGTGCCAGGCAACATAGGCGGTAAACAGAAGATACGCGGTCAACAAGAGGCCGAAGCCGCGGTAGAACATGCCATAGGTAAAGGTGGATCCCTTTGTTTCAAGGTGTGCCGTATTCATGGCGGCGAGCGCGGCCTGGCCCTGCAGCGTGGTCGGAACGAATGTCAGGAAGCCAATGGTGTGGCCGATGGCGAAGAGCAGCAACAGAATAGCGGTTACGCGGTAGAGCCACGTGGCTTTCATGGTTTTCTCCTGAGCGAAATTTCGTAAACAACCTCAAGGATCGGCGTCTTCTGATTCTTTGCAGACGCGCAGCGCAATAGCGCGGGGGCCAGGTCTCGCTTGGCCATATTGTCCAAATCACGCGCTTACCTTTCGCCTGGGTGAGCATGTATCCGCCAAGCGGCGAGAGAAAAGCCGTAAATGATGCGATGCCCAGTTTGAGTAGTGTGCAACAGGTGTGCAACTGAATAAATTTGGACAACTTCTATGTCACTGAAAAGAATGGCGGGGACGACGAGACTCGAACTCGCGACCTCTGCCGTGACAGGGCAGCGTTCTAACCAACTGAACTACGTCCCCGCTGAAGGGTGTTGCGCACGGATGGTGGGCACTGTCCGATTTGAACGGACGACCTTTCGGGTGTAAACCGAACGCTCTAACCGCTGAGCTAAGCGCCCTTACACAAATCATCTTATCTGAAGCGTCCACGATGGTCAACGAACGCCGCGTAAACTGCGCCGCCAACCGCGATTTTGCGGCGCCGCGCTTTCTTGCACTTTGTGCACGCAGCCAGTAAACTCTTTTTCTCTCACGGTGCACAAAGGATTCAGTTCACCATGCTTCTTGCGCGGGATTATGTCGGCTACATGGCCACCGAAATTGTGAAGCGCCTGGTGGAAGGCGGCCAGATTGAAGTGCAGGCCGAATTGATACCCCCGCTGGCCTTGCGCGTGCGCCAGCGCATGAACGAAGAATTGTCCGTGGAAGATCGCCTGAACGACGAAGTGCGCCAGATTCTTACCGAGCACCAGGACGAAATGCGCCGCACCGGCGTCTCGTATCAGGAAATGTATAAAAAAGTGAAAGGCCAGCTCGCCCGTGACCGCAAGCTGGTACTGCGCTGAAGCGAAATGCGCACGCGGCCCGGGCTTTCACAATGTTCAGAGCGAACTGTTTTCAGCAATACATTGACTTTAGTTTCGAACGGAGAAGTCTCTAAACGATGCGCCTTACCCGCGAAAAAATAATCCGTCTGTCGCACCAGCTCACCGACGTGCTGGTGGCCAGCAGCGAAGTGGAATTTGTGGAAGACCGCGACACCATTCGCCAGCAGGTGGTCAAAATTCTTACCGACACCTTGCGCGAAGAAGAAAAGGCCGACCTCGAAGTCCGCAAGAAAATCACCTCGCAGAAAAAGGAAATCCTCGAAGGCAGCGAAGAGTGGGACGTGCTGTACCGCAAGTATTACGCCGACGAGCTGCGCCGTCTGGGCATCGCCGCAGTTCCAGACGAACGTCGCCAGGAACGCAGCAATTATTAGCTGCGTCCTCAACCAGACCGAAAAATTCCGGGACAATAAAAAAGGGGCGGCAACTGCCGCCCCTTTTTTATTCCATCTTCAGGTTCCGACTACGGCGTATCCGGCCGGCGCTTCAGCGTCGGACGATCGTCGTCCGGATTAGCATTGGGGTCCTGTCCCTTTTTGTCCGCCTGCTCTGTCTTAGTGCGCAGCGACGGCTTACCCGGCGCAGCCTGCACCTTGCGCGAAAACACGATGTTGCGAAGGCGCCCCTTCACCGTATCGAATTCCGACGTGGTCACCACATATTCCTGCTTGGCCGGCAAAATACGCGCAATTTCTTTCTGAGTATTCGCAATGCGCTCCGGCGTCGGCGGATGCGTCGAGAAAATCTTCGGAATCGTCCCCGGCTGGCGCTTTTCGTCCGCCTGAATGCGCTCAAAGAACGTCACATACGCGTTGGGATCGTAACCCGCCTTGTACATGTACTGCAGCCCGAGAAAATCCGCTTCGCGTTCCGCGTCGCGCGAAAATTTCAAATAAGAAAAGGGAATCGCCAATTGCGTAGCCTGATAAATTCCGTAGCCCGCCCAGCCGCCCGGCCCCAGCAGGATTAGCGGGATCGAAGCCAGCTGCATCAGCTCGCCCTTGGTTGCTTGCTTCGTGCCATGCCGCGCGGTCACGTGCGAAATTTCGTGGGCCATCACGCCCGCCAGCTCCGATTCTTCCTGCGCCCGCAAAATCAGCCCGCTGTTGACGTAAAAAAATCCGCCCGGCAACGCAAAAGCGTTCACCACATCCGAGTCAATCACCTTGATCGTGAACGGCACGCGCGCGTCCGAATTGCGCACCAGGTTCTGCCCCACGCGGTTCACATATTCCACCACGATGGGATCATCAATCAGCTTGGACGAGCGTTCCACTTCCTGCGCCAAACCCTTGCCCAGCGCAATCTCGCGCTCCAGCGAATAAAAATTTACGCCTTTGCCGACGCCGCGATTGCCGATGGCCTCCACGTCTTCCTTCGAATTCTTCGGCGTAACGGTGTCTTTTTGCTGCACCGGTGCGTCAGCCGCCGGTTTCTGGGGAGGCTGCGTTGAAGGCGCGGTAGCCGGAGTCGGCGCTGGCGGCGGAGGTGCCGGTTGCTGCTGCGAGGGATCTTGAGGAGCCGGCTGGCTCTGCGCCAATGCCAAGCCGGGACATAGCGCCAACGCCCCTGCGAATACGAAAGTCAAACCGAGTCTGCATCTCTGAGGAATCATTGAGGTAACCTCTTCCAGCTCAGCCCGAGTATACACCCCAGTTCAGGTGGAGCTAACGCGATACGCCGTCTCAGGTACGATGTCAGAGCGGCATATAAGGTTTCCTGCTAAGCCGTCCTCGGCGGTTGGGACCTCATAATCCCAACCGGCGCCTCGCCAGTTGACACTCTGCGCTCCGCACCTTACATTCGAAGCCTCCTATGAGCGTGTCGAAAATTCAGATTGGCCAACTCTGGAAAAAAGATGGCACCGCGGACACCTACCTGGTGACGCGCATCTACAATGAAGCCCTCAGCACCATGGTCATCCTGCGCAAATCCGGCGCCGAAGACGAAGCCCTCACGCGCGTCAAAGCAGAACGCACCGCCACCGGCCAAAACATCCCCGGCTTCTCCCCCGCACAAGAAGACGAAAAGTTTTAACCGCGTGAGATGCCACTTTGGATTACTGGCGCAAGCCGCCGGCTCTAGTCGATTGATCTTGTCCACGACCGCGCCCCCACTCAGACGTGTCATTCCGAGCGGAGCAAGCCGACGCTTTCTCTTCTACTTCGCTCCTGCGAAGTAGTCGGCTTGCGCAGTCGAGGAACCTCTCTTCGATCGCTCGCGCAAGCCACCGGTACAACGAGGCTCAATCCCAAATCACTCCGGATTGCTGGCGCAACCCGCTGGCTCTAGTCAATTGATCTTGTCCACGACCGCGCCCCCACTCAGACGTGTCATTCCGAGCGGAGCAAGCCGATGCTTTCTCTTCTACTTCGCTCCTGCGAAGTAGTCGGCTTGACGCAGTCGAGGAACCTCGCTTCGATTGCCCGCGTAAGCAACTCGTGTTGTGAAATTTCACGGAGTGAAGCTTTAACGGTCCGCTCGTGTTGTGACGCAACTATGTCGGCCTGCCCGCTTCCCCCCAAACGCCAATCCCTCAGATCGATCTCACCCCCATCTTCACCACATCCTCCACCTTCATCAGCTCCTTAACGAAAAACGGCTCCCCATATTTCACGCCCACCATCTGCCCATAATGCCTGGCCAGGTGATTCATCTCGCCCTCCAGCTCATCAAGCCCCAAATGCACCATGTTTTTCTCACCAGACTGAGGAGTGAATTGCGAACCATAAGCCAAAATCGCGCGCTTGCGCTCTTCGTACTGCTCCGAAATATCCACCACAAAACTCGGCCGAGCCTCCGCAAACGAAACAGAATACAAAATCTTAAAAGGGCGATACGCTTCGCCCTCAATCGGCAATTGTTTCAACCCCGCCAGAAAGCAGCCCTCATACCCCAGCTTCGAAGCGTTGTAGTGATCCGGGTGCCGCGCCTCCCAGTAGGGAAGTATCACCGTCTTGGGCCGCAGCTCCCGAATCTTCGCTGCCAGCAATAATTTATTTTCGCGGCTGGCCTGCACATCGGAATCCGCCACGCCCAACACGCCTCGCCACGCCACCCGCAAAATCTTCGCCGCCTCCGCCGCCTCTTTCGCGCGCGTCTCTCGCGTCCCCCGCGTACCCATTTCCCCCGCGGTCAAATCCAGAATCCCCGTCTTGTACCCCTGCTGCGCATGCCGCAGCAAAGTCCCACCGCAAGTCAGCTCCACATCGTCAGGGTGCGCAGCAATCGCCAGTAAATCCAGATCCATTTGCCCTCCACTCCATGATTCTACCAGTACCCATTCGAAATCTTTGGAACCAAGAGCCAGTCGTTGGTGTCCAGGACTCCATAGAAGATGCGTAAGTCCTTATCGGTGATTGTTTGTGGAACGCTATTCCTGATTACCGCAGCACATGCGAGCCATATTGTCGATCGACTGCTGTTATGCGTTTTTGGGGACGCAATGGACTGGCACGCGAAGCGACTTGCCGGGCGGCATGGAATGACTGCGGCAGGGTAAGAGTTAATGAAAACCCACCACCCGCCACTGCATGCGTGCTTCAAGCACAGCAAGACCGCAAACCGTTTCGAGTGCGATACGACATCATCGGGATTGATTCGGACATGGCCGAAGGGATAGTCAGGACTGCTGACCGGCGAATTTACGCACTTAGCTTTGACGGCAATCCATCAGGGGCAGGGGGCACGTCATTCTTCCGGCAACGGTTTACCCAATGCTTTTGTCCCCAACCGACAGACCTTTGGGTAAATCTCAAGGGACGCGTAAATTGTTTCCAGCAGCACTCATCTTGAACCGAGTGCAAACGATCCTTGAACGAGAAAACCGGGTGGGTGATGCAGTTTGAGTCTTACCTTGACGGCGGAACGCAGCCATGCTATGAACGCTGCACTTTCGACTCCTCGAATTAAAATGTCCCCCGATCGGAATCGAGAAAGATTGACCAGTGAGAAATGCTTAAAGGAGCAAACCGTGCGATTTTCGAACTCTAGCCGGGTTTCGGGTGTGCTGCGTTGGATGGTGGCAGTGGTTGTCATCGCGATGCCTCAAGTGGTGCACGCGCAGTGGAGCGCCACCGTCGGGGCACAGAGTACAAACTTGGGGCGCCAGGCGCTCGCGTTTCTTCCCAATGAAATCTGGATTCATGAGGGTGACAGCATCACCTGGAAATTTGACGTGGCTGAACTTCATACACTGACTTTTCTCACATCAGGACAAGTGCGACCCCCGTTTCCTGTTGGCTGTCCCGGGTTTTCCTCGAGCCCGGCGACCCTTTGATGGCTCGACGTGTGTGTCCACGCCTCCTCTGGTGACTCCCGCGACGTTCACAGTAGAATTTCCGGAAACAGGCAATTTCAAATTTGCGTGCCTCCTGCACCCGGACATGACAGGCGTGGTGCACGTGCTCAAATTATCGACGGCCCTTCCCCATACTCAGGACTTTTATGAGGATGCCGCGGCGGACGAAGCGCATGAAATCCTCGCGGACGCGGAGCTCGACAAGGAACACGCCCACGCGGCCGAGCATGGAGACGGGCATCATCACGTAACGGCAGGCTTCGGCGAGGTGTCGGCTACGCCCGGAGGGACGAACACGTTATCGGTCAATCGCTTTTTCGAGCATACGACTGTAATTCACGTCGGCCAAATCGTCGAATGGGCAAACGAAGATCCGGCAACTCCTCATACGATCACATTTGGAACCGAGCCAGTGAATCCCATCCCGCCGTCGGCCGACGTAATGATAGATGAAGACGGAGCGCTGCACGCGACGATACATGCGTTATCGGATAGCGTGCATTCTGGGTTTATCTCCGCGTCACCGCAAGATCGTATTGGGCTACCCCAATCGCCCCTGGCGGTAACACGCTTCCGTGTAACGTTTACAAAAGCGGGAACCTACCCGTACATCTGCGCACTTCACGACGTTCTGGGGATGAAGGGTAAAGTAATCGTTCTGCCGTAGCTCGAAACCGGAAAGCAAGGCCGCTTCCGGAAGTTCCCTCCGATCTGCATCGACCGGTGCTTGGCGGAACGGAGCACGGCAAGGGTGCTGTCCTGCGATTACTATGGCAGCCTCCATTTCAGACTTCGGTCGGTCGATAACTCGTATCGTCGGAATCCGCAACTTACGATGCTTGGTGTTAATTAGCGATGCTTTAAACGGTATGTTATTTTTTAGTGGATGACGCAACCCACTCCCGCTCCGAACAATCTCAATGGAAAAGTCGCGCTAGTCACCGGCGCAGCCAAACGCCTCGGCCGAGCTATCGCCCTGCACCTGGCCGCAGAGGGCGCGGACGTAATCGTTCACTACCACGAGTCCCGCGACGAAGCCGAGGAAGTGGTGGCGGAAATCAAAAAACTTGGCAGGCGCGCAATATCTCTTCCCGCCAATCTCCAGAAAAAATCCGACATTGAGCAACTTTTCAATGCCGCTGCCAAGGAATTCGGCCGCCTCGACATTCTCGTCAACAATGCCTCAAACTTTCTCCACACCGAGTTCGCCACCACCACGGAAGAAACCTGGGACGCCTCTCTCGACGTAAACCTGAAAGCCCCGTTCTTCTGCTCGCAGGCCGCGGCGCCGCTTCTGAAACAAAATCGCGGCGTCATCATTAATTTATCCGACGTGGCTGGTCTGCTGGGCTGGACCGGATACATCCCGCACTGCATTTCGAAAGCCGGTATCATCATGCTCACCCGCGCTCTCGCCAAGGAACTCGCTCCCGAGGTGCGCGTCAACGCCATCGCTCCCGGAACAATCACCATGCCCGGCGACGCGCGCGAGTTGGAAACCGACTACATCAAACGCGCGCCGCTCCGGCGTACGGGCACCACCGCCGATGTCGCTACCGCGGTTTCTTTCCTGGTGAACTCTCCGTTCATCACCGGCCAAATTATCGTCCTCGACGGCGGTCGCACGCTGTAGCCTGCGCCGCGAACTTTTTCGCCGCCACCCTACATAATTTTTCGCGACGGTGTATTCTATCTATCTTATCGCGCGTATAAGTTTCCGCGCTCCTGCTGAGCGCGCCGTATTTTCAAGGAAGCCCACTTTCAGAGAAGAAGGACCAATCCGGTTTATGGACAACGAAACATCTACTCAGCCCCACGGCATTGATGACGTAGAAATTCAGGAGTGGCTCGAGTCCCTCGACGCGGTCCTCGAATCCAGCGGGGCCGAGGTAGCCACCGAAATTCTGGAGCGCCTGCGCGCCCACGCCACCGTGAATGGCATTGACCTGCCCTTCTCCGCCAACACTCCCTACGCCAATACCATTCCGCATCGCCTCGAGCCGCGTTTTCCCGGCGATCAGGAGCTCGAGCGCCGCATCAAAAGCCTGGTTCGCTGGAACGCGCTCGCCATGGTCGTGCGCGCCAATCGCGTGGAACACAACATCGGCGGCCATATTTCCACCTTTGCTTCCGCCGCCACCCTTTACGAAGTCGGCCAGAATCATTTTTTCCGCGGGCGCACCGAAAATTTTGAAGGCGACACCGTATATTTCCAGGGCCACGCCGCGCCCGGCATGTACGCGCGCGCCTTTCTCGAAGGCCGCCTCTCCGCTCAGCAACTCGAAAACTTCCGCCGCGAACTGAAACCCGGCGGCGGCCTCTCCTCTTACCCGCATCCCTGGCTGATGCCCGATTTCTGGGAGTATCCTAGCGTCTCCATGGGCTTGAGCCCGCTCATGGCCATTTATCAGGCGCGCTATAACCGCTACTTGGAAGATCGCGGCCTGAAGCCCGTAAGCGACGCGAAAGTTTGGGCCTTCCTCGGCGACGGTGAAACCGACGAACCGGAATCTCTCGGCGCCATCACCCTGGCGTCGCGCGAAAAACTCGACAATTTAATCTTCGTCATCAACTGCAACCTGCAACGCCTTGACGGCCCCGTCCGCGGCAACGGCCAGATTATTCAGGAGCTCGAATCCGCCTTCCGCGGCGCGCGCTGGAACGTCATAAAGGTTTTCTGGGGCAGCGAGTGGGATCCCATTCTCGACCGCGACACCGAAGGTCTGCTGGTCAAGCGCATGGGCGAGATGGTGGACGGCGAATACCAGAAGCTTGTCGTGGAGTCCGGCGCGTACGTGCGCCAGCATTTCTTCGGCTCCGACCCCCGCCTGCTCAAACTGGTCGAGCCGCTTTCCGACGACGCTTTGCGCCGCTTGCGCCTCGGCGGCCACGATCCCAAAAAAGTCTACGCCGCGTACAAATCTGCTTTCGATCACAAGGGTTCGCCCACTGTCATCCTGGCCCGTACCATTAAAGGTTACGGCCTCGGCGAAGCCGGCGAAGGAAAAAACGTCACGCACCAGCAGAAAAAACTCAACGAAGACGAGTTGCGCGTTTTCCGTTCGCGCTTTGCGGTCCCCTTGAACGACGACGACTGTGTGGAAGTTCCGTTTTATCGCCCGCCCGAGAATAGCGCGGAGATTCAGTACCTGCGCGCCCGCCGCGAGGCGCTCGGCGGCTACGTGCCGCAGCGCAGCATCCGTTCGAAGCCTCTCGAAGCCGATCACGACGAGCTGTTCAAGGAATTCATGGGCGGCAGCGACGGCCGCGAAGTTTCCACCACCATGGCCTTCGTCGGCATGCTCCGGAAGATGTTGAAAGATCCCGAAATCGGCAAGCTGGTCGTCCCAATCGTCCCCGACGAAGCCCGCACCTTCGGCATGGAGTCGCTCTTCCGCACCGTGGGAATTTATTCCAGCGTCGGCCAGCGTTATGAGCCCGTGGACGTAAACACCCTCCTGTATTACAAGGAAGCCAAAGACGGCCAGATCCTCGAAGAGGGGATTACGGAAGCCGGCTCCATGGCCTCCTTCATCGCCGCCGGTTCCGCATACGCCACTCATGGCATCAACACCATCCCGTTTTTTATTTATTACTCCATGTTTGGATTCCAGCGCATCGCCGATTTCATTTGGGCCGCGGCGGATATGCGCACGCGCGGTTTCCTGCTCGGCGGCACCGCCGGCCGCACCACCCTCGCGGGCGAAGGTTTGCAGCATCAGGACGGCAACAGCCACGTCCTCGCGCTCTCCGTGCCCAATCTGCGCGCCTACGATCCCGCGTTCGCCTATGAAATCGCCGTCATCATTCAGGACGGCATCCGCCGTATGTACAAAGACGGCGAAAATATTTTCTACTACATCACCGTCATGAACGAGCAGTACGCCATGCCCGCCATGCCCCCCGATGTAAGAAATATTAAAGATGGCATCCTCAACGGGATGTACAGATTCCGCGCCTCAGAAAATAAAAAATCAAAATTGCGCGCGCAGCTTTTCGGCAGCGGCGCCATTCTTCGCGAAGCTTTGCAGGCCCAGGAAATGCTGGATACGAAATTCGGCGTCGCCGCCGACGTGTGGAGCATCACCAGTTACAAACAGCTCTACGTGGATGGCAACGAAACTGATCGCTGGAATCGCCTGCATCCCTCTGAAAAACAGCGCGTACCCTACGTCACTCGCACGCTCGGCGACGCCCCCGGCGTCCTCGTAGCGGCCTCGGACTATTTGAAAACCCTGCCGAACATGATCAGCAAGTGGCTCCCGCGCCGCCTGGCCAGCTTGGGCACCGACGGTTTCGGTCGGAGCGAAGGCCGTTCCGCGTTGCGCGAATTCTTTGAAGTAGACGCCCGCTTCATCGCCCTCGCCACCCTGCATGAACTCTTCCTAGACGGAAAAATCGAACGTTCGGTCATCGAAAAGGCCATCAAGGAATTGGGCCTCAATCCCGAAAAACTCAACCCCGTAATCTCGTAACCAACTTCAGCTTCGCAGGCAGCTCAGGCGAGGATGCGGGTGCCCCAGGCTCGACTTATAGTCTGGGTGCGGCCGCATTCGTCATCTCAACGCGCCGCCGCGTCCCTCAATATCTCCGCCGGCTTCAACTTTCCGGTAGCAATCTGCGCAATCAATCCCCGATTGGCTTCCAGAAAATCGTAATCCCCAAGCTCTTTCGGCAAAACCCACAAAATCTGCTCGAAACATTTCGGTTCCACAGGAGCATCGGTAATTTCCGCCGCAAAAAATCGAATCTCCAACGCCGCTTCCGCACTCCCATAGCGATGTTCTACCCGCCCTATCTCCACGCACCCAACGAGCGTCGCTCCCAATTCTTCCTGTAATTCTCGTGCCAAACCTTGCTCCGGCCGCTCTCCCGCGCGCAATTTCCCGCCAGGAAATTCCCACTTCAGCGGTGAACTATCTCCACGCCGCCTCTGCCCAATCAAAATCCTCCGGTCCCCACGCTCAATCACCGCCGTCACCACCGTAGTCATCGTTCCGCCGTACTCCGCACTACACCAAACAACACATTTCGGCGCACCTACCAAAAGCAGAGCGGGTGCCCCAGGCTCGATTTGTAGCCTGGGTCTTGAAGTTTCCCCAATCTCACCGTACTGCACATTCCCAATCAGCAATATCTCGCCACATCTGGGACAATCCGCCCTGTTTTGCGATACTGAAATCCATGTTCAGCGAAGCCGTCCTAGACCACTTCCAATCCCCGCGCAACGTCGGCCAACTCCCCAACGCCACCGCCACAGTCGAAGTCACCAATCCCGTTTGCGGCGACATCCTGCATCTCTCCGCCCATGTAGAAAACCAACGCATCACCGAAGCGCGTTTCCTGTGCCAGGGCTGCACCACCGCCATCGCCTGCGCATCATTACTCACCGTAAAGTTGACCAGCGCAACGCTTCCGGACGCCCGCACCATCACCGCCGAAACCATTTCCACCGAACTCGGCCCGCTGTCGCCCGCCACCATGCACGCCGCGCACCTCGCCGCCGATGCCCTCGCAGCGCTTCTCGCGAAAATCAAGTCGGCGTAGTTTTCCCGCGCATCTCCTTCAGCGCCTCCGGATCATTCAAATTCAAAACACACCCTTCTTCCGTTGTATGCAATTCTGAAACTTCCGCGCGATGCGCCCACACCACCGCGCGCGCCCCGGTCTCCAAAGGCGCCGCCAGCAATTCCTCATACAGCACGCTCGAAAAAATTACCGGGTGTCCGCGTCGAGATTTATATACCGGCAAAACAATCGGCGCGCGCGCAGAATAAAATCGCTCGATCAGATCGTGCACCAGGCCGCGACTAATCAGCGGATGATCTATGAGGCAAAGAAGTATTCCGTCCGTGCCGACGGGCAAGTTGCGGAGCGCGGCCTGAATTGAACTGAGCTGTCCCTTCTCCCAGTCGTCGTTGACAACAACTTCCTCTGGGCGCAGAGATACGGATTCGGCGATACCTTGTGCCCCTGCTCCCAGCACTACGCGCCGCAGTCCAATCCGCGGGTGCTCCGTAACTTCCAGCAAGTGTTCTAAAAATGTCCGGCCTTCGTAAGGCAACAGCGCTTTGGGAGTGCCCATGCGGCGAGACGCGCCGCCCGAAAGAATGATGGCCGCCAGCATGAAGAAGTTTCAGCGCTCGCTCAAAGCCGGACGCGTTTCGTAATTCAATTTTTTATGCGCGGCCCCACCCGCATTTCTGCGCACCGCGATCAATTCCGCCACCACGCTCACGGCGATTTCTTCCGGCGACAGCGCGCCAATATCCAGCCCCATGGGAGCAAACACGCGCGCAAATTCTTCCGCGCGGTAACCCTCGTTCTCCAGCGCCTTGTACACCGACAAAACTTTCCGCTTGCTGCCGATCATGCCCACGTAGCGCGCCTCCGTGCGTACCGCCCACGCCAGCACACGCATATCTTCCTTGTGCCCGCGCGTAACGATAATCAGGTACGAGCTGCTATTCGGCTGGATGTTTTTAAAGGCCGCGTCAAAATCCGTGTGAATGGACTGCGCCATCGGAAAACGCACCGCATTCGCAAACGTCTCGCGATCATCCACCACGCTGATTCTAAATCCCGCGGCGCTCGCGGCATTAGCCACCGCGATGGAGACGTGCCCGCCGCCAAACAGATAAACCACCGGCTGCGGCAGCAGCGGCTCCACGAAAATTTCCAGCGTCCCTCCGCAAATCAAGCCACTGTCGTAACTCGCTTCATGATTCAAATTAAAAACCATTTTGCGCGGCGTTTCTTTCTGCATCACGTCTTTGGCCGCCGCCCACACGTCCGCCTCCACGCATCCGCCGCCAATCGTCCCGGCGATAGAGCCATCCTCACGCACCAGCATCCGCGAGCTCTCATAGCTCGGAATCGAGCCATTGGTGTGCACGATGGTCGCCAGCGCCCCGCGCAACCCCGCCCGCCGCATCCGTACGATTTCTTCGAAGAGGTCCACGGGTAAAGCCTACGGCTCGCATCCAGCGCTGTCAACGCGCTCCATTTCTCCACCGATGGACATGGCGCAGCGCCAGTGTTACTTTCCGTTCCGCCGCCCATCACGGCACACCAATCGGAGTCCCATGAAAGCCATCCTCTTCCACCAGCACGGCGGCCCAGAAGTTTTGCAGTACACGGACACCGCGCCGCCCACTCTTCGCGCCAACGAAGTCCTCGTCCGCGTGCGCGCCTGCGCGCTTAATCACCTCGATCTCTGGGTCCGCGCCGGATTGCCCAACGTTCCCATCCCGCTCCCGCACATTCCCGGCAGTGACATCGCCGGCGAAATCGCGCAAATCGGCACGGACATCACCACCGTAAAAGTCGGCCAGAAAGTTGTCCTCGCTCCAGGCGTTTCCTGCGGCAAATGCGCCGCGTGCCTCGCGGGACTCGACAATCGCTGCCGCCACTTTTCCAACCTCGGCTACCTGATTGACGGCGGCTGCGCGGAATTCGTCCGCTGCCCGGAAGCGAACTGCCTGCCTTATCCGGAAAATCTCAGCTTCGAAGAAGCCGCCAGCATCCCGCTGGTGTTTCAAACCGCTTGGCACATGCTGATCACTCGCGCGCAACTTCAGCCCGGTGAAGACATCTTAATTTTAGGGGCAGGGAGCGGAGTGGGCAGTGCCGCGATTCAAATCGCCGCAATGCTGGGAGCGCGCATTATCGCGACCGCCGGCAACGAGGCCAAGCTGGAAAAAGCCAGACAACTCGGCGCCGCGCACGCTATCAATCACAAAACTCAAAAAATTCGCGACGAAGTTCGCCGCATCACCAATAAACGGGGAGTAGACGTCGTCGTTGAGCACGTAGGCACCGCCACCTGGGAAGAAAGCGTAGCCAGCCTCGCAGTGGGAGGCCGCCTGGTCACCTGCGGAGCCACTACCGGCTACGACGCCAAAATAGACCTGCGTGTTCTCTTCGCGCGTCAACTTTCGCTGCTCGGCTCCTACATGGGCGCAAAATCCGAGCTGGTCTCCGTGATGAAACTGGTCGCCTCCGGCCATCTAAAGCCGGTGGTGGACCGCACCTTCCCCCTCAAGTCCTGCGCCGACGCGCACCGCTACCTCGAATCCGGCGAGCAATTCGGCAAAGTAGTGCTATCAGTGTGAGTTGAGCGAAAATTGAAGCAGGCCTATCCCGGCGGATGCGGCCCCGCCAACATGCCGCCATCCAAAACCATATATTGCCCGGTCATAAATGAACCCAGGTCCGAACACATCCACAACACCGCTTCAGCAATTTCGCCCGGCCTCCCGAATCGGCCCAGCGCGTGAAGACCAAGCACAAACTTGCTCACCTGCGGATCGCTGAAAGCCCGCTCCGCCATCGCTGTCTCAATCACCGCGGGACATACCGCGTTCACGCGAATGCCTGCGTGCGCCGTTTCCAGCGCGGCGGTCCGGGTCAGCCCGAGCACCCCGTGCTTGCTCGCGCAGTACGTCGCCGCTCCGCCCGAACCCATCAAGCCGGCCACTGACGACATGTTTACGATCGCTCCGCCGCCTCCCTGCTTCAGCATCTGTTTGATTTCGTACTTGAGGCACAGCCACGTGCCCTTCAAATTGATATCAATCACCTTGTCCCAGTCTTCTTCCGATTGTTCCACGATCGGCACCCACGCGCCCTCGATGCCCGCATTATTGAACGCCACATCCAGTCGCCCGAATTTCTCCACCGTTTTATTGACCAGTAATTCCACATCCGCGGCTTTCGCCACGTCGCCCTTCACGAACAATCCTTCGCCGCCCGCCGCGCGAATCAGCGCGATGGTTTCATTTCCTTCCGTCTCGCGCCGGCCCGACACCACCACCTTCGCCCCCGCCTTGGCGAAAAGCACCGCCGTATCCCGCCCGATTCCCGACGTCCCCCCAGTGATTAGTGCAACCTTGCCCTTTAATTCAGCACTCATTCGTATTTTCTCCATGAATTTCTTGCTTCGATTGAAGCAAACGAGTCTAGGCTTCGCGGCCAGCATGCGTCAAATCGCCGCTGACGCTGGCTGAATGACCCGCATGCCAGTGCCACGGGCTTCACGTCGCGCAGCAGCGTCTAGTTGTTTTAGATTATTCTGCAATCGATTTCGTTGTGTAAGATGTTGCCAGAGAATCCCTTTGAGCCCGGTTTGGAACTGGATAATTGGCGTAACGCTGGTGCTTCTGCTGGGCGCTTTCGTGGGCCTTTCCCTCATGGCTGGCAGCCCCCGAGACGCCTACGGCATGGTGCGCTACGCCTTTCCCCACATGCACCGCGGCAATTTGAAAGTGGGAGATGACGCGCCTGACGCGCGACTCGTCGCCCTGAGTGGCGCCGACCGTTTTCACATTCGCCAACGCACCAGCGGAAAGCCCCTCGTTCTCGTCTTTG
>JBBRPU010000051.1:0-15254 GCA_038227545.1 Candidatus Acidiferrales bacterium | reverse complement strand
GTGAGTTTGCAGACTTCTGTGATGGAGCGGCCCGCCACGCGAACCGCGCGAGCTTCAGGACGCAGTCGCGTGCCGCCACACTCGGAACACATCGCATATCCGCGAAATCGGCTCAAAAATACGCGCACATGCAACTTGTATTTTTTCCGCTCCAGATATTTAAAGAATCCAACAATCCCGCCGTATCCGTTGGCTTCGTCGCCCTCGAGGATCAGCTTGCGCTGCTCTTCAGACAGGTGCCGCCAAGCCACGTTGGTGGGAATGCCACGGCTACGCGCCCACTTTTTCGCGTCCTGAAATAAACTGCGGTACCGCGGCTTGGTCCACGGCAAGATAGCGCCATCGTCAAGCGATTTGCTGGAATCAGGGACCACCAGATTCAGATCGAAATCAATGGTGTTGCCAAATCCCTGGCAGCGCGGGCACGCTCCGTAGGGATTGTTGAAAGAAAAGAGCCGCGGCTCCGGTTCCTGATAAAGCGTACCGTCATTTTTGCATTCGAAGCGCTCGTTGAAGCGCAGGCGCTCCGCTGGTCCCGCCGCATCCGCCACAAATTCCAGGAGGGCTTCGCCGTAGCCCTCGCGATAGCAGATCTCGATGGAGTCCACCAAGCGCGAGCGCGATTCCGGATTGATGGCCAGACGATCCACCACCACATAGACGGGCCGCGCGAAATCAACGTCCAGCAATGTTTCGGGGGATGAAAATTCGTGCAGCCGGCCATCCTGATACAACCGGTTGAAGCCGCGTTTCTGTAAATCAATCAGCGATTGCCGCAATAATTCCGGCGAAACCTGCGGAACTTTCTTTTTTGCTACTCGCTTAGCTGGCGTTTCTGCCGCAACCGGCGCTGCGACTGGAGGAGGACCGCCCGGGCGAAATTCGTATAAAACATAAAACCGCCTTCCGGGAGCAAGCTTGAGGAGGCGCGTGGCAATTTCGTCGGGACTGTCGCGCTTCACTTCCGCGCCGCACTTGACGCAAAAAGTCTGCCCGCAGCGCGCAAAGAGCAACCGCAGATAATCGTAAATCTCGGTAGCAGTAGCCACTGTGGAGCGCGGATTACGCGTGGAATTTTTCTGACGAATAGCCACCGCTGGCGCGATGCCGGAAATTTCGTCCACATCCGGCTTTTCCATGCGCTCGAGAAATTGGCGGGCGTAAGCCGACAGAGATTCCACATAGCGGCGCTGCCCTTCGGCGTAAACGGTGTCAAATGCGAGCGAGGATTTGCCCGAACCGCTGACGCCACTAACCACCGTGATGGCGTTGTGCGGAATCGCTACGGTGATGTTTTTCAGGTTATGAACGCGCGCACCCCGGACGTGAATTACTTCTTCGGCCACGTTCACGGGGTTGGTTTCGGTCTTTGGCAAGAGTAAGCCTAGACAGCGCCCTCACCGAGCACTGCCTAAACTTTAAATTATACGTGCGCTCCGCAAGCCGAGCAAACGTCACCGCACTCTGCTACTGTTGCGGTGATTTTGCTGGTGCGGCGGGATGGCAGCTTTCAAACGGGTAATCTGGATTGTTCTCGACAGCGTCGGCATCGGTGAGTTGCCTAACGCGACGGACTACGGCGACGTTGGCCGGAACACGCTCGGACATATCGCGGAATCCCGCCCGTTGCAACTGCCAACCCTGCAGAAACTTGGGCTTGGGAACATAGCGCCGCTGGCTCACGTTCCTCCTGTCCATCAACCACTCGCATCGTTTGGAAAAGGTGCAACGCACTCACCTGGTAAAGACACCACAACGGGACACTGGGAGATGGCCGGTGTCTGGCTAGCCCAGGCGTTTCCAACATATCCTCACGGATTCCCCACCGAGCTCATTGCAGAATTCGAAAAGCAAATTGGCCGCCAAACGCTCGGCAACAAACCCGCGTCCGGCACGGAAATTCTCAAAGAACTGGGCGAAGAACACATCCGCACCGGAAAACCCATCGTCTACACTTCGGGCGACAGCGTGTTTCAAATCGCGGCCCACGAAGACGTGATTCCGATCGCGGAGCAGTATCGTATTTGCGAAATCGCGCGCAAATTGCTCGACGGTCCACATCGCGTCGGACGGGTCATCGCGCGTCCTTTCACGGGCTCAACCGGACATTTCCAGCGCACGCCGCGCCGCCATGACTACGCGGTAGATCCACCCAAACCGATGCTCCTCGATGTCTTGGGCGAAAGACGCGTACCCGTATTTGGCATCGGGAAAATCCACGACATTTATAACGGCCGCGGCGTGGACGATTACGTCACCACCAAGAGCAATTTCGACGGCATGGAGAAATTATCCCAAGCAATCAGCGAGCGTCCAAACGGATTGATTTTCTGTAACCTTGTGGATTTCGACATGCTTTACGGTCATCGTAAAGATGTAGAGGGTTTCGCAAAATCGCTGGAAGAATTTGACGAGTGGCTGGGACAATTTCTGCCGACGCTGACCAAATCCGATTTGCTGATCATCACCGCCGACCATGGCTGCGATCCCGATCCGCGCTGGCCCACCACCGATCACTCCCGCGAATATGTTCCCATCCTGGCGTTCATGCCTTCCAAACATGCTGGCGCAGCCGTGGGAATAAGAGAAACTCTCGCGGACATCGGGCAAACCATCGCCGAAAACTTTGGCGCGCAGATACCTCACGGCAAAAGCTTTTTGGGTGAACTGGAGAATTAAAGGTTTCTCGATCGGAAGACAAATCTACTTGCCGGTAGCTGCCCCGCCGCCTGGCGCGTAGTAGCCATTGCGGGTGCGCGCCACCAGTTTGCCGCGGCCGCGTGGCGGAATCACTTCCACCTGCACCGAGCGAAACGTGCCGTCACGCTTGGTATTGGTCGGGTAATACGCCAGCGTGTATTGGTTGCGGACATCCCGCGCCACTTGCTCACAAATGTTGTGCACGTCGTCCACGTTTTCAGGGAAGAAAGCGAGCCCGCCGGACGCCATTGCCAATTGTTCGAGAGCTTTTTTGGCGCGCTTGGAGTTTTTCTTGCTCTCTTCGCTCAGCAGCCCGATGGTGTAAATCACCGTGTCGGTTTTCTGCACTTCCTTGATGGCCTTATCCAAAGAATTGTGGCTGGTATTGTCTTCGCCGTCGGTGACTACCAAAAGCACCCGCTTATCCTTGTGCGCTTTTTTTAAATGATCCAGCGAACCGATGACCGCGTCGTATAGCGCGGTGCTGCCCCGCGAATCTATGCGCTCCAGCGCTTCCTTCAATTCCGGGATGCTGCTTGAAAAGTCCTTGTCCAGGTCCAGGTAAAAATCGTCGTTGAAGTTCACCACGAACGCTTCGTCCTGCGGATTGCTGTTTTGTACCAGCGTCACCGCGGCCTCATTCACGCGCGGGCGTTTGTCGCGCATGCTGCCGCTGTTATCAATCACCAGGCCCATGCTGACGGGCACGTCTTCGCGCTTGAAAACCGCCAGTTTCTGCTCAACTTTATCTTCCTGTACGCGAAAATTCTCCTGCTTCAATCCTTCTGCGAACTTCCCGCGATCATCGAGCACCGTGGTGTGCAGCACCACCAGGTTGACGTCCACCTTAATGCTCTGTCCCGAGCCGCTGGTCTCCGCAGTCTGTCCCGGTGGCAACGGCTGCGCGTTGGGAACAGGAATCTGCGCGAAGGAAGCCAGCGTCAATCCACACGCCAGCGCCGCCGCAAAAATCGCCGACCTCAATGGATTTGGAAAACGAATGCTTGCCGAACTAATGACTGGGAGCGTAGTACCCCGTCTTGGAATAAACGGTGAGCGGAGGAAGTCCCTTAGGCGCTCGCATCTTGACTTTAACTTTGCGCCAGCGTGCGTCGTGGGCTTTGTTGCTTGGCCGGTATCCGATGACATATTGGTTTCGCAGCTCCATGCCGATTTTCGACGTGATGTCCGGAAGCTCGTCGAGTTTTTCGACCGCGAAAACTCTTCCGCCAGTCATCTCCGTGACTTCACTCAGGAGCGACGGGCCGTTGAGTTCTTCCGGTGTGCGGTTGCGATATCCAAGCGGGTCAAAAATGCCCACGGCATAGAGCTGGGTGTCGGCTTCTTTCACCAACCGCTTGATATCGTTTTCACTGTAACGACTATGATTATCTCCTCCGTCTGACAGAATGAGCAAGGCGCGCTTGGCGTTACGGGCACCCCTCATCTGGCTGAGCCCCAGATAAATGGCGTCCAGCAGCGCGGTGCGCCCCTTCGGAACGGTGAGCATCATGCGGCTTTGCAAATCTTCCACGCTGTTGGTGAATGCGCTGGTCAGCTCCGCGCGCTCGTTGAAACTCACCAGAAAAAACTCGTCCTGAGGGTTGGCCGTCTTGAAAAATTGCAATGCCGCTTCACGCGCCTTGGAAACTTTGTTGGCCATGCTGCCGCTGAAATCAAAAATCACGCCGATGGAGATGGGCACGTCTTCCGCAGAAAACGTCACCAATTCCTGCTCCACGTTATCTTCATAGATGCGGAAATTATCGGTATCTAGGCCGGTGACCAGCCGGTTATACGGATCGGTTACCGTAATGTTCACCAGCGCCAGGTCCACATCCATGTGCAAGGTCTGGCCGGGCTTAACGATGGCGCCTGGAGTGTCATGCTTTACGTCATCTTTAGCTTTAGTTTCTTCTTTGGTTTTGTTTTCGTCTTTTTCGTCGGAGGCTTGGGCGAGGAGGGTAGCTTGCGACACGAAGAAGCAGGCGAGTAACAACAGTATGAAAGTACGGTTCACAACGCGGCGGTCGCGTTTCACGGCACCCCCTGTCAACCCGGCCTGCCGGGACGGCCGCATGGTCTAGGTGAAAGCAAAGTCTACCACTCGCCTGAACGAATACAAGCGCGAATGAGTACTAGGAGCCAAAGTTTTTCGAGGTGACTCCTGCTGGAGAGGCTTCTCCCAGTTTGGGGTGTGGTAGCATCGCTCCGAACGCGTTAACTGTTACCGAGCGCGAGCGTGACGGCAAAACTCTGCGCACGATGAGCACGCTGAGGGAGTTTAGTACTGCTACGCGGACAATTTCCAATGAGCGCTGACCAAATCGTCATCGTAATCCCCGCCCGCTATGGCGCCACACGCCTGCCAGGCAAACCCCTGGTACCCATCGCGGGCGTCTCTATGATCCAGCGGGTGTACGAGCGCGCCAAGCTTTCGAAATTGGCCACCAGCGTCATCGTGGCAACAGATGACGGTCGCATCATGAAAGCCGTCGGCGCCTTCGGCGGCCAGGCGCGCATGACTCGTTCGGAACACCGCACCGGCACGGAGCGCGTCGCGGAAGTTGCCGCTCACATCGAAGGGCAGATCTTCGTAAATGTTCAGGGCGACGAGCCGGTCCTGAATCCAGAAGTCGTGGACACCTGCATTCAAGCGCTGCTTGACGACCCCTCAGCTCCCATTGCGACGGTCGCGACTCCCATAAAAATCCCCGCCGACATCATGGATCCCAACGTGGTGAAAACCGTCCTGGATTTTGACGACAACGCCTTATATTTTTCGCGCGCGCCGATTCCGTGGCTCCGGGACGCAGCCTCTAAGATGGAAGTGCGCCACCTGAAGCACCTCGGGCTGTACGTCTTTCAGCGCGATGCGCTGCTCGAGTATCCGACCCTGCCGCAAGGCACCCTGGAAAAAATCGAGCAGCTCGAACAGTTGCGCTGGCTGGAAAACGGCTGGAAAATTCGGGTAGCGGAAGTGGAACACGACTCCGTAAGCGTGGACGTCCCCGAAGATGTAGCCAAAGTGGAAAAACTCCTGCAAAAATAAGACCGCCCGCCAGGGATCCTGACGGGCGGGAAAACCCTACAGGGCGCAAGAGTTATTGTTGGCGTATCAGCGTGCCCAAAGCGACGCGCTCCCCATCGACTCCCACAATAAGGATGGTGTTGTTGTTGATGACGTAAGCCCGGAAATTGAACGTGGTGGAAGGCGCTTTGCTCGAGGTCGTTAGTTGCAAGGCATTCCCCTGCGCTCCGCCTAGCGAACCATCCCCTTGAAGCGTGAAAAATCCATTCGCGGTAATGTCCGTAAAAATTTTGCCGTCGCCCAACTCTGTGAAGTCAAGTACGCCGTTGCTGATGTTGTTGCTGCTGGCGCTGGAAATCGGAAGCACGCCCACGAAGTCTTCTTCGAATGCACTGACCAGATTCACCCCGCTCCAATTGATGGCATATTGTCCAGCCATAGAAGCAGCGGTAAAAGCGGCGCTTTGTGCCGTTATGGTCCCGTCGGCAACAACGCTGGCGGAATTGTCCTGAATAAATCCCTGGGTAGGCGACGCCAGATAGAAGATGAATACAAAATCCTCGTTTCTGCTGACGTCTGTAAAGTTCAGAGTGCCTCGTCCTGTACCAGCGGGATCAATCGTGAAAGCTAAGTTAGAGAAACCCCCGCTCCTCGGGAACACGTTGACTCCGCCCACGAAATCTTCATCCAGCGCAACACTCGTTAACGTGCCGTTAGCATCGGCAGTGAACCGTCCCGCGCGTGCCAGCGGGCCGAACAAATTCGTGCTGAACGCCCCGCCGCCCACCGCGAAGACGAAGCTGCCCGGCAACGCCGCCACTGTCGTAGGCACATTATTCTGCGCGATAGCTGATCCGGTGGTTTCCGCAATCGAGTCATTTTCCACGAAAATCAGGTGCGTGGCGTCCACTACGTAGAAAACGTAATTCAGATTGAGTATCTGGCTGCTCACCGTGGTGGTCAGCGTCAGCGTTCCCCGCCCAAAATTGCTGAAGTTTACGGCGTCGGGAACAATCGTCCCCGGTTGAATGGTCAGCGGACCGGTTGGCGATGCCCCATCGTTTACGTCCATCACTCCGCCAGTAACTCCGCTCACCCCGTTGGTAGTGAATTGCCCCACGAACGAGGCGGAATCCCCGCTACTCAGATCTAGTCCGGAAAAATCAAACGCGTACGCCGTGGCAAAAGTGTTGGTTATGTTTTGCAAACGGAAATTGCCCGCCATCGTTGACGAGCCGTCGGTCTCCACCATCAATCCCCCGGATGTGGAGGTGAGCACGATGCTGAAGGTGAAAACATTCGCCACACTGGAGTTCGCTGGATCCGGGTGGCTGAGCGTGAGCGTGCCCTTCCCGTCGGCGGCCACGGTATACGTAGATGCCGGGGCAGCCGTGAAATTAAAGGTGCTGAACGATCCGCCGTCGTTTACGTCTTCGATGGCCATGGTGATGTTGCCCTGCCCGTCGGCGTGAAAGCTTCCGATGCGCGCGATGGACGGCGCAAAGAGAGAATTGCTGGTCCCGCTCATCGAGAAGGCGTACGTTCCGTTCAAGCTGGCGAGGGAATAGTTGCCCTGCGGCCCCGGTCCAGGAGGGGGCGGAGGCGTAAAAGTTCCGCCTCCACCGCCACAAGCCGCCGCGAACGAGCCGAGCACCAGAGCCCCGCCAAGTAGGAATTTCGTCGCGCTGTGCATAATCTTCGCGGAGGTTTTCATCGCGCACCTCCCGACGAAGTCATTCGTCCGTCCGCGGAGCGAGATACCGGCCGCAAGGGAGTGCCGTTCTTCGAGCGCACCGCCACTGACTGCATACCCTTCTGAATAATGCGCGCCACAAACACCGTGTCGCTGCCGAAGGTCACACTTTCTCCGGTGATGCTTACGGAATCGCCGGCTTGCAGCGAAAGATTACTGGCAGCGATCAATTTGGGATTCCCGGCGTGGGCAACAATTGTGCCTGAAGAGGTTTGCAGCGAAATATGTGCGCCGGCAGGAATAGTTTTGGACGCGGAGTTGTATTCCAAAATTCTGCCGCTGATGACACTTTCACGCGCCACGTCATACGCGCGAGTGGAGCTACTGTGCACCACCGCATGCGGAAGCTGCTGCCCGTACGCGCTGGCACAAAAATATGCCGCCAACGTAGCTGCAGTACAGATCCTTGCCCAGCAATTGTCACTCTTCATGTGGCACCCTTTTAAGAGATGAGCTGAAACTTTCCCACGGCCTCAGAACGAACCACCCCATAGCAGCAAACACCAATAGGCAAATAAAGTTGCGCCATTCTCAGTTGGAGACGCGCGAAAACCTGATCGTTGGTTAGCCCCGTGTTTGCCATTGGTCGGCGTCCGCGGCTGCTTCTTGAAATAAATGACGCGGATTTTATTTCAGTGCGCGTTGGTAATTGACAGTTTTTCCCGTTACATCCATAATTCCTTGTACGTCACCTGCGGAGGGCCAAGAAGTCCGCGCTTGAACTCGCGGACTGCAAGGATGGCGCCAAAATATATTTTTGTTACCGGCGGTGTTGTTTCCTCACTGGGAAAAGGCGTAGCTGCCTCCTCCATCGGATGTCTCCTCGAAAGTCGCGGCTTTAAAGTCACCCTGCAAAAGTGTGATCCGTATCTCAACGTGGATCCCGGCACCATGAGCCCCTTTCAGCATGGAGAAGTCTTCGTCACCGAAGACGGTGCCGAAACGGATCTCGATCTCGGCCATTACGAGCGCTTCACGCACGCCAAACTCTCGCGCGACAATAACTGGACCACTGGTCGCATCTACGAAACTATTTTGACCAAAGAACGCCGCGGCGATTACCTCGGAAAAACCGTGCAGGTGATCCCCCACGTCACCGACGAAATAAAGGCCACCATCAGGAAAGTCTCTGAAGGCGTGGACGTGGTCATCGTGGAAATCGGCGGCACCGTGGGCGACATCGAATCGCTGCCTTTCCTCGAAGCTATCCGCCAGATGCGCCTGGAGCTGGGCGCTGAAAATACTTTGTTCGTGCACGTCACGCTGGTGCCCTACATTGCGGCGGCCGGAGAGCTGAAAACCAAGCCCACGCAACACAGCGTAAAGGAAATGCTGGGCATCGGGATTCAGCCTGACGTTTTGTTGTGCCGCAGCGACCGCCACATTCCCGAAGACCTCAAAAAGAAAATCGCGCTGTTCTGCAACGTCGCGGAATCCTGCGTGATTTCCATGCAGGACGTGGACACCATCTACGCCGTTCCCGTCGAACTGGAACGGGAAGGCCTCGACACGGAGATTATTCGCCACCTGAAGCTCGCCGAGAAACCTGCCAACATGCAACCGTGGCTCGATCTCGTCCACCGCATGCACCATCCCGCCGGCGAAGTGCGCATCGCCGTGGTGGGAAAATATGTGCAACTGGAAGACGCTTACAAAAGTCTACGGGAAGCCCTGTTGCACGGCGGACTCGCGCACCAGCACAAAACCGTTCTGGAGTGGATTGAGGCGGAGGAAATTGATTCCGCGGAAACGGCCGCCGCAAGGTTACGTGGGTACGACGGAATTCTGGTGCCCGGCGGCTTCGGGAAGCGCGGGATTCAGGGCATGGTGTACACCATTCAGTACGCCCGCGAAAACAAAGTGCCCTTCTTTGGCATTTGCCTGGGCATGCAGTGCGCCACCATCGAGTACGCGCGCGACATGGCCGGACTGAAACAAGCAGACAGCACTGAATTCGAACCGCAGACTCCTCACCGCGTCATTTACAAATTGCGCGAACTCCTCGGCGTAGACGAAATGGGCGGCACTATGCGCCTGGGCGCGTGGCCGTGCAAACTCGAACCGGATTCGCTCGCGCAGCAGGCTTATGGCAAAACGGAAATCAGCGAGCGCCATCGTCACCGCTACGAATTCAATCGCGATTACGAAAAAACTTTACTGGGCGCAGGGCTGCGCATCACCGGCCGCACCCCTGACGAAAATTACGTGGAAATTATCGAAGCGCCCGATCATCCCTGGTTCCTGGGCTGCCAGTTCCATCCGGAATTTAAGTCCAAGCCGCTCGAACCGCATCCGCTGTTTGCCGCGTTCATCGGCGCCGCGCTGGAGCACAAACGCCACAAATCACGCCCCGCCGCCATGATCGCGCAACCGGAGCAAACCCACGCCCCGGCTCTGCGCGCCTCACCCAGCGCTTCCGCCAACTGATTTCTGCTTCGCCGGAAACCGTCGCGTTAGTCGTTGGCGAGATAGCAGCGACTATCTCGCGGTCCATCCGCCATCAATCAGCAGAGTGTGTCCGGTGATGAGTTTCGCTGCGGGCGAAGCCAGAAATACCACGGCGCCGGCGACCTCCATCGGCTCACCGACACGATGAAGAGCCGCGATGCGTTCCACTACGTCGGCGCGGAACGCCGGATCGGCGAGCGCCTCGGCAGTACCGGGCGTGTTGATAAATGTTGGAGCCACCGCGTTGACGGTGATGCCGTGCACGCCCCATTCCACCGCTAAACATTTCGTCAGGTGCGAAATTGCGGCTTTGCTGGCGCAATACACCGATTCCGTAGGGAGCGCCGCAAATCCCGCCTGCGAACTCATATTGATGATGCAACCACCGTTGTGGCGCATCATGATTCGGGCTGCTGCCTGGCTCGCGAAAAATGTGGACTTCAGATTCAGATCCAGTGTGGCGTCAAACTCCGCCTCGGGCACGTCCATCGCGAGGTTTGTAAAGCCTCCGCCGGCATTGTTCACCAGGATGTCCAGCTTTCCGAATTGCTTCTCCACTTCTTCGTGGGCGCTCGCGATCTCCTTGAGACTGGTTACGTCCATTTGCACGGGCAACGCACGGTGGCCCACCGCTTCAATTTCGTGTATTAACTCACCAACGGTATTTTTCTCACGCAATCCCAAAGCGACATCCGCGCCCGCATGCGCCAGCGCCAGCGAAATTGCTCGTCCCAATCCACGGGCCGCGCCGGTCACCAGTGCCACGCGACCGGTCAGCTCAAATTTCGGATAGTCCGTCATGGTTAAGTTGTCCCCGCTTGCATTCAAAACAAAATAATACCCGGGCCCATTCTAGCTGCCCGAAAACGTTGCCGCCAGCCTGGGCTAGTTGCCGCCCCTGCCGGACTGGCAACTACACGACGGCATCGGCGCGCGGATGAAATCCGCAGAACGTTCTGCAACGCGGCGAGCGAGCGAGGCCATGCCGCTGACGCGGTCACGGTGGGCATGGCAGTGGCGGCGGTGGAAATCGGGGAGACCCTGCATTCCGACGAATTGATTGGTACTGCCGACGCGCGTTTGTATGAGGCCAAGCACGCCGGGCGGAACCTGGTGCTGCCCGCGGGGACGGCTGGGGCCGCGCTGGCGGTGCAGACGTCGCCCGTCAAAAGGGGCGTCGAATGACGACAATTTTGATTATTGATGATCACGCTTATTTCCGGAAGACTGAAAACTCTTATCGAAGCGCACGCGGGCTGGGTGTGCTGCTAAGCCGCCGACGAGAGCCAGGCCATCAGACTGCATAGGTCCGCGCAGCCGGACGTCACGTTAGTTGATCTGCACATGCCGGGCGTGGACGAATTCAAGACATCGCGCCAAATTCTGGACGGTCGCGCCGACGCGAAAATTTTGATGGTGACACTCTTTGGCTCGCGCCATCATGCCGATGAGGACAGACGTGTCGGACTCAAGGGTTGCTGTTCTAAAAATAGCTACAAAAATATAGTCGGCGCTGTTGAGGCTGCATTGCGCGGTGACACCTATTTTCCTGAATTTACAAAGTGATTAGGGTTGGATGGTACGGGCTGTTGTCGAGCGGCGCTGGGGAGGCGTGCCCGAGCGATAACCGCGAGCCAGGTCTAATACGGGACGCCAACGTTGAACACCGTCCGCACCAGCGTGCCGGACGGGTCGGATTGAATATCCAACGTTCCGCCGAGTTGCTTGACGCGTTCGCGCATTCCGGCGAGTCCCACGCCGGTGCGTCCCGACGCCGTAATCTCTCGCAATCTTTCGGGCGGGATGCCATGGCCGGTGTCGCGTACTTCAGCGGTCAGATACTGGCCATCTCGTTTGATGCGAATAGTGGCGGTAGAGCTACCGGAATGGCGATGGATATTGGTCAAGCATTCCTGGATGACGCGGAAAATGGCAATTTCGGAATCTTCGGAGAGGCGGCCAAAATCGGGGGGGATGTCCAGGCGGACATCAATCTTGCTGCGATCGGCAAAACCTTCGATATACCAACGGATGGCGGAGGCCAGGCCCGCCTCATCCAGAAGCGGAGGATGCAGGAGATGCGAGAGCGTGCGAATTTCCCTGGTGACCTGTTCGAGCAACCGGGCATTGTCTTCAACACATTTCGCGGCGGAGTGGCTTAGTTTGTGCGATTCGGCCTGTACGGCAGAGATGTTCATGCTGATAGCCACCAGCAGTTGTCCGACGCTGTCATGTAGCTCACGCGCGATTCGCCGTTGTTCATCGTCCTGCACCCGCAGCAGACTGGCGGAGAGCTTGCCAAGATCTTCATTAGCGTCCTGAAGTTCACGAGTGCGTTCCTGCACGCGTTTTTCCAGATGATCGCGGGCCTCCTCAAGAGACCGGAGCAAGTGACGCTGCTCGTCTATGTTGGTATTGGTGCCGAACCAGCGGGTGATGCGGTCTTCGCGATCGCGAACCGGGCGCACCCTCGTCAAAAACCAACGAAACACTCCGTCGGCGCCGCGGAGCGGAAATTCCATCTCAAACTGGGTTCCCGTGCGAATGCAGTCCGCCCAGCGCTCCATGACCGCGGGAAGAAGTTGTGGATCGTGAACTGCTTGCCAGCCCCATCCCTCCATTTCCTGCAAGGTGGTGCCCGTGTACTCGTACCAGCCCCGGTTGTACCAAAATATGAAGCCGTCGGCGTCAGCCATCCACGCGAGTTGCGGAATGGAGTCCGCCAGAGTACGCAATTCCTCTTCGCTGCGGCGTAACTGCTCTTCGGCTTCTTTTCTGATTTCCGCCACGCGCTTGCGGTCGGTGATATCCAGGAAATAGATGGAAAGGCCGTCGGCAGCGGGATACACGCGGAGTTCAAACCAGGCGTTCAGTGGCGGATAAAATATTTCAAATTCCTCTTTTACACGCCCGGCGGTGGCGCGACGAAAAGCATGTTCCACCGGGGTTCCGAGGAGGTCGGGAAACACTTCCCAAAAATTTCTTCCCAGCAGGTTTGAGCGGGAGTGCTTAAGGGGCTCGAACACCTGCTCGGCCTGACGATTTACGTACGTAAAGCGCCAATCTTTGTCCAACACGATGAAGGCATCGGTAATGCTATCGAGGATGTTGGTGGCGCGCTCGTTCGATTCACGCAGCGCCCGGTCAGTGCGCCGCCGGTCGGTAACGTCGCGAAAGATCATAACCACGCCGGAGATTTTGCCGCTGCCATCGCGAATGGGGGCGGCGCTGTGGTCAATCGGAATTTCGGCACCGTCGCGGGCAACTAAAGCGGTGTGATTGGAGAATCCGACCACCACGCCTTCCCGGAGAGCCTTATCAATGGGCGCCGTAGCCGGCCGGCGAGTCTCCTCGTCAATGATGTGGAGAACTTTTTCCAAAGGTAGGCTGAGGGCCTCCTCGACTTGCCAGCCGGTCATGGCGGCGGCCACGGGGTTCAAAAAGGTGATGCGGCCCTCCGTGTCCGTGGTGATTACCGCGTCGCCGATGCTGGCCAGAGTGACCTGGAAAAACTCGCGTTGCTCGGCGAGAGCCGCAGATTTGATTTCCAAGGCTTCTTTGGCGGCAATCAGTTCGCGCTCAACCCGCTCTCTGGCCAGCAACACCGCCTGAGCGTTCTGCAGAGCGACGGATTGGAGTAGCTTGTCTTCGTCTTGGTCGCGGGGCATTACGAGCGCATCAGCTCCTGTTCGGCAAGTTTGGTGCCCTGCACGCGCGCGCGAATTTTGGCGAAAGCGGTTTCGCGGGAAGTGGAAACATCATCGCTGAAGGGCGAAAAACCGCAATCGTCGGTGGTGCCCAGTTGCTCGGGCGGGATATACTGCGCGGCTTCCAGCACCCGGTCGCGAACTTCCTCGGGAGTATCCACCCGCGGATCATTGGTAGAAATCACTCCCACAAAAGCGCGCTGTCCTGGCTTCAGGTATTGGCGAATAATTTTGAGCACGCGAACGCGATCTTTTTCCCCGGCCAGTGCAATGTAGAAATTCCCGGCGCGCAATTCGAATAAGCTCGGCAGCAGCGCGGCGTAATCCACATCGGCGCTGTGCGTCGAGTCCCGATCCCCACCCGGACAGGTATGCACGCCGATGCGTTGGCGTTCTTCTTCAGAAAACCGGGCCAACGCGAGGTTGTTCAGCCCCACGAAGCTGTTTAGCAACTCACCGGATGGGTCAAGCTTGACCGCCAGGCGCCCTTCGGTGAAATCAATTTGAACTTTATGCGCGCCCTTTTGAAAGCACCGCCGGATTTCCATCTCGTGCTCCCTCAGCAGGTCGTCGATAAAGGTCTGGCGGGAATAGCCCGGGAGGTCTTCCGCGGGATACATAAGACTCAAGGCGGATGGGGAAATGACCGCCTGCTTGAGGGGTACGTGAGCGTAACGGCGAGCGATGTCCAGATATGCATCAGCATAGACCTTGTAACGAAATGGCCCGGCCGTCAGCCGCGGCATTCGCCGTATGTGCCCGGCTGAGAAGGGTATCTTAAAACCGTCCGGCGAGGTGTTGTCCAGGCCGTGGACGGAATAAGTCCAGAAATTATGATATTTGCGCTGCTCGCCATCCGTGATGATTGGTGACCCGGTAGCCTCGAACTTCTCTATGGTGTCGCGAATGGCCTCTTCATAGAGGGGATCCAGTGCCGGATCGGCAAAGTCGCCTACGCGCGCGACGGCTTCAATCAATTTCAACGGGCGAGGAATGCTGCCGATCGGTTCCGTAGGGATGTGCATGGATTTTTTTTGATCTGAGCGGGACTCTCGGCGCGAAGGCCTTATGCGCAGCGTACCGGGCAACGCTGCCGCGCATCATCTCACAGCGTTCCCTTTCGCAGCCAATGGGTAACATGACTGTTATACCAGAGCACATCACGGTTTCTCATTACCATAGTCAACATTCGTGGCTGTAAGCGACATCCCGGCACGAGGCTACGTGAACATGGAGTTTCGGAGAGACGTTTTTTAGGAGGAAACTCTACTCGTAGCGCAAAGCTTGTGTCGGAGAAATTCGGGCGGCTCGGCGCGCAGGCACGTAGGCGGCGAGCATAGTCACCGCGAACATCGCCGGCACAATTACGAGGTACGCGACGATATCTACTCCGCCGGCGTTGAACAGCGCGGAGTTCATGACGTGTTCAACCCCGAACCCCATCACCAGTCCGATCACCGTTCCGGCACTAACCAGGAAGAGACCCTTGCCCATGACCAGGCGCAACACGTCGGCGCGCGCGGCGCCGATGGCCATGCGAATGCCGATCTCGCGTGTTCTACGGCTCACGTTGTAGGCCACCAGGCCGTACAAACCGGCAACCGCCAGCAGCAGG
>JBBRPU010000050.1:0-15301 GCA_038227545.1 Candidatus Acidiferrales bacterium | reverse complement strand
TGCCGATGGGCCATGGCGAATCGCCGTCCGGGCCAAGCACTACGGTGGTGATGCCCTGGGAAATTTGGGTTTCGGCGAGCGGGTCGGCGTCCAGGCCTTCGGTGGAGTGATTATGAATGTCAATGAAGCCGGGCGCGAGAACGAGCCCCTGACCATCAATGACCTGTTCCCCTGCGGCGGGCTTGAAGATGCCGATTTTGGTGATGCGGTCGCCGGCCACACGTACGCTGACCTTTTTCAGCGGCGCGTCGGTACCATCCGAGACTTGCGCGTTAATAATGACGAACGCGCCAGGCGCTTCCTGCGCTGGAAGTAAGCCAGGACTCAGCGCTACCGAGAACGCGGTCATTACGGCGAGCTTTAAAAGAAAAGATTTCATGGGAACCTCGACGGACGAAGGGAGTATGACAAAAAATCTGCGATTGAGGCGCACGATTTTGCACGGCGCGCAAGAGATCTGGAAGCGTTGACGTGCCGCCCAGCAGCACCTAAGATGGCGTCGCATGGCCGACGACTCATCTCTCATCGGGGAGACCATTTCGCACTACCGCATCCTGGAAAAGCTGGGCGGCGGAGGGATGGGCATAGTTTATAAAGCGCAGGATACGCGCCTAGACCGCTTTGTGGCGCTAAAATTCCTGCCGGATAATGTTTCCAGAGACGCGCAAACCCTGAGTCGTTTTCGCCGCGAAGCCAAAGCCGCCTCGGCGCTGAACCATCCCAACATCTGCACTATTTATGATATCGGCGAGGAAAACGCTCGCGCGTTCATCGCTATGGAGTACCTGGAGGGTGTAACGCTGCGGCACCGTATGGGCGGCCGCGTTATGGAACTGAAAACGCTGCTGGGCCTCAGTCTGGAAATAACCGACGCCCTGGACGCTGCGCACGCAAAAGGAATCGTTCATCGCGACATCAAGCCAGCGAATATTTTTGTCACGGAGCGCGGCCACGCCAAGATTCTAGATTTTGGATTGGCGAAGCAGGCCAATCTGACGGAAGGCGTTTCCACCATGCCGACAGCTGAGCCGGAAGAAATGCTGACAAGTCCCGGAACAGCTCTAGGCACGGTCGCGTACATGTCGCCCGAGCAGGTGCGCGGTAAGGATCTGGACGCGCGCACCGATTTGTTCTCGTTCGGAGTGGTGCTTTATGAGATGGCTACGGGCAATTTGCCGTTTCGCGGGGATACCACCGGCACTGTTTTTGACGCGATTCTAAATCGCGAACCAGTCGCGCCGGTGCGCTTGAATCCGGATATGCCCGCAAAACTCGAGGAAGTGATAAACCGCTCGCTTGAGAAAGACAGGAGCCTGCGCTATCAGCACGCTTCTGACTTGCACGCTGAGCTGCAACGTTTGAAACGCGACAGCAGTTCCGGGCACGACCTGTCAGTTCCAGCGAAGCAGTCACCGCCGCAAGAAATCGCCACTCCAGATGCTGGCGAAGCGAAGGCGGCAAAAAGATCCCGCGGGCTGGGAGTTTTTGCGATCGCCGCAGTTGCTCTTCTGGGAGTTGTAGCGGCGTATTTGTTTTTCAGATCATCGCGCACTGTTCCGCCCGTGAGCAGAGAGTGGGAGCAGCTCACCTTTTTCACCGACGCTGTGGTGTATCCGGCGCTGTCCCCGGACGGACGAATGCTGTCGTTCATCCGAGGCAGCGAATCATTCTTCGGACCGGGGCAGATTTACGTCAAGTTCCTGCCGGACGGCCAACCGGTACAGCTTACTCACGACTCGCTGCCAAAATCTCGACCGGTGTTCTCTCCGGACGGTTCGCTGATCGCTTATGGAACCGCCGAACCGTGGATCGTATGGAACGTCCCGGTTCTGGGTGGAGAGCCACACGTGATGCTGCCCAATGCTTCGTCTTTGTCGTGGATAGGGAATGGCAAGCGCTTGCTCTTTTCTGAGATTAAAGAAGGGCTGCACATGGGAGTGGTGACCACCGACGAAGGCCGCGGACAAAGCCGTGATGTGTATTTACCAGCGGGGGAACGCGGCATGGCTCATCACTCGTTCCTTTCTCCGGATGGAAAATGGGTGGCCATAGTTGAGATGGACAGCCGCGGGGACTTCCGGCCCTGCCGAGTTGTGCCATTCGAGGGCACAGATGGTGCGCGTGACGTCGGTCCCGCCCAGGGCAGGTGCCTGTACGCGGCGTGGTCACCTGATGGCAAATGGATTTATTTGTGCGTCGAGTCCGATAAATTTCATATCTGGCGGCAGCGGTTCCCTGTGGGTGAACCGGAACAAATCACGTCCGGTCCCACCTCGCAGGAAGGCCTTGCCATAGCCCCGGACGGCAAGTACCTGGTTACCTCCGTCGGTTCGACCAACAGCACCGTTTGGATTCATGACCAGGACGGCGCGCACCAGATTTCGTCCGAAGGCGATGGCTGGTCACCCACGTTCTCGGTGGATGGCAAGAGACTATACTTTTTGATGTCCAACGGGCAGACGCATGATTTCGAACTGTGGATGAAAGATCTATCCACAGGAAAAATGGAAAACCTCTTACCCGGCTATCCCATGCGCGACTATTCCGTTTCGGCGGACGGAAAGTGGGTAGCCTTCACCGGCGGGAAGGAGCTGCGAACCTGTGGATAGCTCCGACGAACCGGCTCTCCTCTCCGGTGCACATCTCCTCTGTGGCCATCGAAGATTCTCCGCACTTTCTACCGAACGGAGATCTGGTGTTTCGCGCCGTTGAAGGTGGGGCAAATTTCCTGTACCGCATGAAAGCGGACGGATCGAGCCGGTCGAAAATTTCCACGGAACGGGTGTTCGACATAGTCGGGATCTCCCCGGATGGCCGTTGGTTGGTGGCGGGTACGGCGAACGCGGATAAAGAGCACTCGGCTGTGACCAAGGCTTTTGCTGTTGATGGAACATCGGCGGTGCCGCTTTGCATTGCTTATTGCCAACTCAGTTGGGACACCACGGGAAAATTTGCTTATTTTCACTTCCCGGAACTCTTCCAAGGTGGTTACGCGGTGCCAGTCATGCGTGATACCGGACTTCCAATACTCCCCGCTGCGGGAGTCACCAAAATCGAAGAGCTACCGAGAACGGCTTTGCCGATTCCTGAAAATGTGGACTCGGCGGTCAGCCCGTCGGTTTACGCATATACGCGGCAGACTACGCTGCGGAATCTCTACCGGGTGCCGTTGCAATAAATGGGAACGAACTAGGGAAGTAATAAAGCCGCATCCCTCGAGAATTCGGCGAGGGATGCGTTATTTTGAGAAGAGTTTACTTGGCGGGGATCAGGTCGAACTTCGCCGTGCCTGCGGTATAGAACAATGCGCCTTCGGTCTTGTCGCCGCCGCTCCAGTGTTTGTGGCCGCCGGGAACTTTCAGGAAATCGCCCGGGCCGACGCGCTTTTCGCCATCATCATCTTTATAAAGGTAAGCGCCCTTGATCCCCACGATGGTGGTGTCGTTGGTGTGCGTGTGCATACCGGCGTCATATCCTGGTGCAAATTTTGTATACGCGCCGTATGCGCCCTTGTCCTGATCCCCCCAGATTGCTGCGGTGCTAACTTTCCCATCACCCCGGGGCATGGCCTTAAACTCCAATTTGTCCGCGGATACGTAAATGACTTTTTTGGCTGAGGCTTTATGAGTCTGCGCGACAGCCAACGACGCGACTATTAAAATCGCGGCGATGCCGAACATGAACATTGATTTCTTCAAGTTTCCTCCTCGAATTTTTAGCCTGGATTAGATCGGCCCGAACTGATGGGCACTGTTATACACCAACGTGGGTAACGGACGAACAGAATGTACGCGGACGCGCAGCGTCGTGAAGGTGGAATGCGCGCAACGGCCGCAGCCTTAAAACTCGCGAGTGTTGAGGACTTTTTCGGCGAAGTCTTTTGCGCCGGGCTTGCCCGCCAGGACCATTTCGGCCCATTCCGCGCCGCCTTCCGAAAGGCGGATGGCTTCGCTGGTGAGGGATTCCGGGCCGCCGGAATCGTTGTGGCCGAAATAAATGCGGTCCATGGGGTGCGCGGCGACCAGACGATTCTTGGTGAACTGGCTGGGCGTGGCCATGAACATGGGATGGCCGCGGCGGTAGATGCGCACCTCGACGGGATCCACATTAAACTCCGGTAAAAGTTTCTGGAAATCCGCGACAACGTGCGCGGCCAGCGATTTGCAATTGTCTTCTTCCAGCAAGGTGGAGCGCTGGTTTTCGCGCAGCGGCGTGTAAAAGGTGAGGATGTTGTGTTTCTGGTGATAGCCGGCGGTGTTGCGCACGGTCCAGTCGGCTACGATGAAATCCGTGAACGAGTTTCCCGGACACCAGGTGTCGTAGCCGCGATTGTAAACGGGCTGGTCAAAAATAGCGTTAACCACCGGGTACGGCGCGTAGCGCGTGTGGCGCATGGCATTTTTCTGCTCATAGGGAATACCCATCACCAGGCGCGCGGTGATGTATTTCGCGGTACACATGATGACGGCCTTGGCGGAAACAGTGACCAATTGTCCGGCGTGAAAATAGGTGACGCGTACATCGTCGTTGCCGGGGACCACCGCGACGACTGTCGCTTCGCCCAGCATGCGGTCTTTGTATTTCGGCTGCAAAACTTCTACAAGCTTGTGAGTGATGCAGCCCAGACCGCCGGGAAGAATGACGCGCTTGCTGTCATCGCCCGAAGCCATGCCCTGCAGCGAAGCGAGCGCCACAAACGCGGAAGTGTCTTCGCTGGTGGCGCCCCAATTGGACGGACCATAGCCATCCCACCATTGCTGGATTTCCGGCGCATAGCCCGCGGTGTAATCGGTGAGCGGCTGGGCGTCCAGTTCGGCGACGCGCTTGGGAATATCAATCTTCATCATTTCGTCGCGAAATTGTTTGAAGCTGGCGCGCACTTCTTTGGTGTAAGGGAGATGCTCAAGGCCTTTCCCCCAGGTATCGGCGACAAAAGTTTTATTGACGATGGTGGCGTCGGGATTGTCTATGGGCAAAAGTTTCAAACCCATTTCCGCTGACAGCTGATCTCCGTGATCGCCTTTGAAGGCAAACGCCGAGCCCGTGGCGAAAGCGGAACCGTCGTATTCCTCCTGATAAGCGTTGCCGCCGAAGTGCTCTTCTTTTTCCAGCAGCAGCCAGTCTTTGCCGCGTAGAAAATAGCCGGCGGATAGTCCTGCGACGCCGCCGCCCACGATGACGATGTCAGCTTTTTTTGTGGCGTCGGGGCGAGCGAACTGATGGCCGTCGCGTACCTGGTGGCAGACTTCGAAGTGTTCGCCTTCCACGCGGGGAGCAGCGCCGGATTTTTCATCGGGCACGGCCAGCAGGCTGGCATCAATGGGACAACCGGCGGCGACGGATCCGGCGACGACGTACTTGATGAATTTGCGGCGTGAGTGTGACATGAATGCTCCTTGAATTTATACGGCCTCAAAAGTTTTTTGCATCGCGCGCGTGCGCAGGCGAAACCAGACCACGATCAGGACGACCGACACGGCAAAAATCAGCGTGGAGATGGCGTTGATCTCCGGGGTGATGCCACGGCGCAAGCGGCCCCAGATTTCCAGGGGCAAGGTATTGTCGCGGCCGATCAGGAAAAAGGTGACGGCAATTTCGTCCATGGAAAGCGTGAAAATCAGCAGGCCCGCGGCGATGAGCGACAGTTTAAGGTTCGGCAGAGTTACGCGCCAGAAAGTTTGGAGCGGGGTGGCGCCGAGATCGAGCGAAGCCTCTTCCTGGGCGCGATCCATTTTTTGCAGGCCGGCGAAAAGCTCGGTGGTGGCTACGGAGATGAGCGCGGTGCCGTGGCCGAGGAATACGGTGAGCAGGCTGAGGTGTGCGCCGGCATACACCGCAAACATCAACAAGGAAAGGCCGGTGATGATGCCGGGGAGAATCAGAGGCAAAAGAACCAGACGGCGGAACAGTGCTTTGCCCGGGAAGCTGGCGCGGTCGAGCGCGAGCGCCGCGAGAAGTCCCAGCGTAAGTGATAGGGCGACGCTGCAGGCCGCGACGATGAAGCTGTTCAGCACCGAAGTCCAGATGGCGGCGTCGGCAAAAAGTTGCCGGTACCAGTTGAGAGTCAGATGGCGCGGCGGGAAACCGCCCACGCCGTCGCGATTGAAGGAATAAACAACCAGGACCACGATGGGTAGATAGATGAATGCGAATACCAGCGTCGCATAGGCGGCGAGCAGCGGCGCGCGACGGGTTGTGGCGGCGGTGGCGTTCATCGGAAGGACCAGCGCTTTTCGAGGCGTTCCGTCAGGAACAATAGCGACACGGTGATAAGCAGGATGCAGACGGAAATTGCCGCGCCGAGCGGCCAGTCGTAAGCGGCGCCAAAAAGGCTCTGCACGATGTTGGCGATCATGGTGCCGGATGCGCCACCGACCAGCAGCGGCGCCAGAAAATCGCCGAGCGAAAGAACGAATGCGAAGGTGGCGCCCGCGAGCAAGCCCGGAAGCGACAACGGAAGTATGACGCGCAGAAAAGTTTTGAATGGTCCCGCGCCAAGATCCTGCGAAGCCTCCACGAGGGGACGAGGGATGTGCTCGAGAGCCGCGTAAATGGGAAGGAAAACGAACGGCGTGTAGATGTGCGTGAGCATCAGGACCACCGCGAAGGGACTGTACAAAAGAAAGCCTACCGGAGCAGACGTGACGTGCAGATATTGCAGGAAACCGTTCAGCACGCCTTCGCTGCCGAGAATGGTTTTCCAGGCGTAGCCGCGCACGAGATAACTGACCCACAGGGGCACGATTACCAGTTGATAGAGGATTTCTTTGCGCGCGCCGGCGTAGAAGGAAAGATAGTAGGCGAGCGGGTAACCGAGCAACAGAGAGCAAAACGTTACGCTGGCGGCGATGCGCATGCTGCGTAAAAGGACTTGCACGTACAGCGGGTTGGTCAGCAGGGTGCGGTAATTCTGCAGATTCCAGTGATGGATGAGGGCGCCGTCGCGGACGATCCAAAAACTGTGCGCCAGCATCAGAACGTAGGGGAGAAGCAGGAACAGGCCGACCCACAGCAGCGGCGGGATGGAGACCAGCGATTTGTAGGCGCGCGAATACATTTTGTGTCGAACGTTATGAGTGCTGCATGTCACGTAAAATTTTGTTCCGCGACACTTATTCCGAAACTCGCACGGCATCCGCTGCGGAAAAGATGAAGTCCTGGCTCCCGGACAGTGGGCCACGCGCGGGAATTTTTACGCGCAGGAGTTGGCCGCTGCAATCCACTTCCAGCAGTTCGCTGGCGCCGCCGTAGAGTTGTTGTTTGACGATGGCAGAGAAACGCACGCCGGCTGGTGTGTTTGCCGCCTCGCGATCCGCGAGGTGGATGGCTTCCGGGCGCAGCGAAAAAAGCGCCGGGCCATCTGGTATCGGGGCTGGTCCTTGCGCCGGCCACTGCAGCGCGCCGCAGGTGGCGTTGCCGCCGCGCACTTCCGCACGCAATAAATTTGTCTGCCCGATGAACTGCGCCGTGTACGCCGTGGCGGGTCGCGAATAAATTTCGCGTGGAGAGGCGATCTGCTCCAGCGCGCCATTGCGTAGCAGCGCGATGCGATCGGAGAGCGCCATGGCTTCCTCTTGATCGTGGGTGACGAACAAAAAGGTGATGCCCACTTCGCGTTGCAGCGATTTCAGCTCGCTCTGCATTTCTTTGCGGAGGTTGGCGTCCAGAGCCGAAAGTGGCTCGTCGAGGAGCAGAAGTAATGGGCGATTGACGAGCGCGCGGGCGAGCGCGACGCGCTGCTGCTGGCCTCCGCTTAGCGTGGCTGGACGCGCGGTGGCAAAACTATCCATCTTGACCATGCGCAAAGCGTTGGCGACGCGAGAATCTATTTCATTCGCCGGCGCATTCGTGACGCGCAGTCCGTAAGCCACGTTGTCGCGGACGTTCAGATGCGGGAAGAGCGCGTATTGCTGAAAAACCGTGTTCACACGGCGCCGGTAAGGTGGCAGGGTGTCGAGGCGTTCACCGTTCATCCAGATTTCGCCGCTGGAAGGCTGCTCGAATCCCGCGATCAGGCGCAGCATGGTAGTTTTACCGGAGCCGCTTTCGCCCAGAAGCGTGATGAACTCGCCGGCCGCGATTTCTAGAGAGATGGCTTTCAAAACCTCGTGAGCGCCAAAGCGTTTAGCCAGTGAACGAAATTCCAGCAGTGGCGCGGCCACCGACTTTTCTTGCGACGCCGGAATGGCGTGGGCCAGACTCACTGCGCGGCTTTGACCTCGTTCCAGATTTCGTTGTACTTGGGACGTCGCGCCACATCCTGCCAGAAATAAATGTGCTGCATGTAGGCGTCGGGATCGTCGAGGTGCAACATTTTCTTTTCGTCTGCGGTGAGGAACTGCGCGGCGCCCGGATTTGCCGGCGTGTAATGCGTCACATCACTGACTTTTTTCTGCGTCTGTGCCTCGACCATGTAAGCGAGGAATTCCTGGGCTAGTTCCTTATTCGAACTGGCGGCAGTAATCATCAGGTGATCAATCCAGCCGGTGGTGTTTTCGCGTGGAATGGTTTCGCCGATGGGAAAATTCAGTTTGCGAAGTTCGTTGGTCATGAGCGGCCAGCCCATGGAGAGCACGACTTCATGATTCTGAAAAAGGTTCGTGAGCTCGCCGCCACTCGTCCACATTTTGCGGATGTTGGGCTTGAGCTCAAGCAGTTTTTTCTTCACGGCGTCGAGCTGCTGGTCGCTTAGGTCGTAGAGCTTGCCGGGATCGGGCTTGTCGTAGCCCAGAACCTGAGCAGCCATATAAATGGTAGAAAGCTCGTCCCACACAGAAATCTTGCCGCGATATTTTGCGTCCCAAAGTACTGACCACGAGTCGGGCGGTTTGGCAAACACCGTGCTGTCGTACAAAAGTGGGTTCGGGCCCCAAACAAAAGGCACGCCGTAAACCTGGTTGTTTTGTTTCACGATGCTTGAGTCGCGAAGCTTGGCGGAAAGCTGTGAATAGGCGGGAATTTTTGAAAGATCTAGCGGCGCCGCCAGCCCCGCGCGCACGATGGAAGCGGCCACGTCGCTGGACGGAGAGATCACGTCGTAGTTCGAAGCGCTTCCTCCCCGCAGCTTGGCGACCAGCTCGTCGCTGGTGCCCATATAGGACGCGGAGACTTTGCAGTGATGGCTGGCTTCAAAATCGCTGATGAAGCTGGGGTCCGCGTAACCTTCCCAGACCAGCAGGGTGAGCGTGGGTTGTTTCGGTTTGCACGCCGCACAAAGTAACACCAGGCCGACGAGCGCAGCTACGGCCCATCGCGGGCTGTTTCCGCCGCCAGCGCCACTTACGAATTTCCTTCCACGTGATTTTGCTGCGAGATTATTTGGCATCGGATTGATAAACCACCTGGCCGCCGACGATCGTGGTGCGGACTTTGGTCTCGGAAATTTTATGCGCATCTATTTCGAATATGTTCTGCGAAACGATGATCAGATCGGCAAGCTTTCCTTTTTCCAGCGAGCCTTCCGTTTTTTCGCGGCGTCCCGCAAAGGCCGCGTCCAACGTATAGCCCGCCACCGCTTTGGCGACCGAGAGCCTCTGCGAGGGAACAAATCCACCTTCGGGCGTGCCTTCCCGGGTCTGGCGGGTCACAGCGGTTTGCAATCCATACCAAGGATTCAAAGTGACCACCGGCCAGTCGCTGCCGAAAGCGTAACGCCCGCCTGCATCCGCGATACTTTTCCAGACCCACGCGCGTGAGGCGCGATCCGGACCGGCGTTGCGCGCCCAGATATCGAGCGTGTCTTCGTTGGGATAAGAATGCAGCGGCTGCATGCTGGCGATGACCCCGAGTTTGCCGAAGCGCGGAATGTCGGAGGGGCTGATCGTTTCAATGTGCTCGATACGCGGGCGGCGGTCGCTGGTGTGGTTCGCTTCTGCGGCGTGTTGATAAGCGTCGAGCGCGGTGCGCACCCCAAGTTCACCAATAGCATGAGTGAAAAGCTGCAAGCCGCGCTTGTCCAGCTCGGCGACCGCGGAATTGTATTTTGCGGGTTCCCAGAAAAGTTTGCCCTTGGTGGAGGGATCATCGCTGTAAGGATCGAGCATTGCAGCGGTATGCGATTCGATAACCCCATCCACCATGAACTTTACGGCGTCGGTATCTATCCAAGCGTCGTGATATTTCTTGCGAGCGCTTTCGATGGCGTCCAGATCCTTGGTCCGCATTTCCGGTGGGTCCATGAAGTAGGCGATGTAAAAGCGCAGGGTCAAATCGCCGTGGCGGCGCAGTTCGTCGTAAAGCTCGAGCTCGGGAAAATCGCCGCCGGCGCTGTGAACGCGCGTCAGGCCATGCTGATTGGCCCATTTGATGCCGTCGCGAAGAGCCGCAAGTTTTTCCGCGCGGGTCGGTTCCGGCACAAATTTCCCGACCAGGCCGTGGGCCGCTTCTTTCAAAGCGCCAGTGGCTTCGTGGGTAGTGGGGTCGCGATCGATGACTCCGTTTGGCGGATCGGGTGTTTCGTTGGCGATGCCCGCGATGCTCAACGCCTTGGAGTTTGCCCAATACGTGTGACCGTCGTAGCCCTCCAGCAAAACCGGGCGGTCCGGAAACAGTTCGTCGAGATATTTTTTGTTGGGGAGAGCGACGGCGCCAAACATGGCGTAATCCCAGCCGCGGCCGAGCAGCCAATCTTTGCCTGGGTGGCTGGCTTCGTATTCGCGGAGGCGCTTCTGAATGTCGGGAACGTCCTTGGCGCCTTCCAGATTTACGCGACCCAGGCTGAGCGCGCCATCCATAAAGTGGATATGGCAATCCACGAAGCCGGGCATGACGAGTTGTCCGGCGGCATCAATAACTTTTGTGCCGGGGCGGCGAAATTTTTCGATCGCCGCGTCCTCACCAACTGCCACGATGCGGTCGGCGCGGATAGCCACGGCTTGCGCCCAGGGCTGTTTGGCGTCCAGCGTGTATACGCGGCCGTGCAGCACGATGGTGTCCGCGCCATTTTTCGTATCCTTAGAGTCTTTAACCGTGTTTTTCGCCGCATCTTTAGCATGTCTCGTATCCTGCGCATCCAGAGACTTAGTGGCACAGAGAAACAAACAGCAAATCACGAACAGGATGTGAGTTCGGCATTTCATCATCAGCGGTGGTCTCCTCGAATTAAAATGTCGGCGGCGTATTGATCCACAGCAACCACGTTTCGCGGCGGCCGGGATTTTTCCAGCGATGCGGCGTGGAGCTTTCGAAATACAGGCTGTCGCCCGGTTTCAGACGATAATGCTCGCCGCTATTCAACCAGATTTCGAAGTCGCCGCGAAGCACGTGCAAAAATTCCTCGCCTTCGTGGGCGTATGATGCGCCGCTGCCGCCGCCGGGGCGCACGCGGAATAGATGCGGTTCCATCGCGGTGTGACCCCAAGCGAGCAACTCCATGCGCACTCCGGGAGTGGTTTCCAGAATTTTGCGTTGCGCCGGGCGCACGAGTCGCGGATTTTCTTCCGCCGCTTCAAAGAGCGAAAGGATGTTGGTGCGATAGAAGCGCGCAATGCGGCGCAGCGTGGCGATGGACGAGCGCATCTGCCCGCGTTCGAGCGCGCTCAGGAACCCGACGGACACGCCAGTGGCGCGGGCCACTTGCGCCAGCGAAAGGCCGCGGCGGGTGCGCAGGCGGCGAAAACGTTGACCCGGGACGCGTGTACTTGCCGGCGGCGCGGGAACGGCATGGCCCTGCCGTTTCAGGACGTGCACGATGGCGGCGGGGTTCAATCCGCGAGCGCGGCGCAAGAAAATCGCGCGGCGCAGCACGCGAACATCGGATTCGCTGTATTCACGGTAACGGCTCTTGGTGCGCTGCGGAGCCACCAGTCCCAGCGCTTCCCAGGCGCGCAACGCCGAAGAAGAGATGCCCACGCGATGCGCAACCTCGCTGATTCGCAAGGGACGTTCCGCCACGCGTTTTGGCGATTTGCCGGATGAATTATTTCTGCTTGACACCGGTGCCGACCTTCACTAAGTTTGCAGGATTATAGTAAGGTTTACCGAGCGCAGCAACCTCGAAGAATCGGCAACCGAAAAGAATTTTTCGCCACGAGCGAAACAGGGGTGAGTCCATGATGTTCCAGCGTTTGATTTCGGCATTGCGTCTATCTTTTCACGTAGCGGTGCTCTCCGCCTTGTTGCCAATGCTGTGCACAACTCCGCGCGCCACCGCGCAAAGCACCGGCGGACGCATCCGCGGCACGGTCACGGACACCAGCGGCGCAGCGATCACCGGAGCCACGGTGACTCTGCGAAACGAAGCGACCGGCGCCGATCGCGCAACGCAAAGCGGCAACAATGGAGAATACGGCTTCCTGGAAGTGCCTGTGGGCACTTACACGATCGAGTCGCAACAGGCGGGATTCAAGAAATACCTGGGCAAAGGCGTGACGCTGGAATTGAACGCCATCCTGACCGTGGACATCGTTTTGCAAGTGGGCGGGGCCACGGAAACCGTGGAGGTTACCGGCGCGCCGCCGCAGGTGGACACCACCTCCACACAACTGGGCGCGGTGGTTAACGAGCGCGCGGTGAGCGAGTTGCCTCTGGCGCAGCGCGATGCGTATCAATTGTTGCAACTGCAGCCCGGCGTGCAATCGCAACTCGGCGTTGATGCCGTGTATGGCAGCGACCGCGCTGGCGTAGTTTCCGTGAATGGTGGCCGCGGCCGCGACAATAATTTCACCGTGAACGGCGGCGACGGCAACGATCAGTTTGCGAATCTTCCCGCCATCCAGCCGTCACCGGACAGCATCGCGGAATTTCGCGTGCTGACCAATACCTTCGATGCGGAATACGGGCGCAATTCCGGCGCGGTGGTGAACGTGGTGACCAAGTCGGGTACGAATGAAGTTCACGGCAGCGCCTACGAATTCTTCCGCAATCAGGGATTGGATGCCAAAGGATTTTTCGACACCACCAAAATTGACTATTTGCAAAATCAGTTTGGGGCCACGCTGGGCGGACCGATCAAGAAGGACAGAACGTTCTTTTTTGCTTCTTACGAGGGCGACCGCCTGCGCAAAGGCAGCTCTTCCGACACGGTAACGGTTCCGAGCATTCCAGAACGAAATGGAGATTTCTCCGGCGGCAGTACTTTTTCCGGAACGCTGGCGAACGCGAATATTCTCAACAACCGGCCCGGATGCGCCACAGCGGTGGGCTTTCCCGGCGGCATCCCGGATGGCACTGCCTATTCTGATATTTTTGGCGCCAACAACCAGATACCTACCGCCTGCATCGATCCCACCGCGCTGGATCTTCTGAATCAGTTCGTACCGTTACCCAATCGGTCAGACGGCACCTTTCAAGCGGTTCCCGTGGGCCACGAGCGCTCCAACCAGATGACTCTCAAGGTTGATCACGAGCTGACGAAAAATCAGCATCTCACCGGCTACTACTATCTTACGCAGCATTACCTGAATAAGCCGTTCGCGCGTTTCCAATCCGGCGGTGCGGACTTGCCGGGATTCGGAGATCTGACGGACGAACGCGTCCAGCAATTCAACGTCAGCCATACCTGGACGCTGGGGTCCACCGCGGTGAACGAGATGCGCTTTAATTTTTTCCGTGAAGGCCAGGGACAATTCCTGCACCCGCAACACACTAACCTGGTGCAGGATTCGTGCGCCACCGTGCCGGCGGCAAACTGTTTCAGTGATCCCAATAATCCGCGGTTGGGAATTACCCCGAACCTTGGCGCATCGCGCGAGGGCGTGCCGTTCATCAACATCTCGGGTGGATTCAGCCTCGGCAATAATTTTGAAGGCGAGCTGCCGCAGGTTGGAAATACCTTTCAGTTCTCGGACAACTTCAGCAAAGTGATCGGCAATCACAGCATCAAGTTTGGCGGCGACCTGCGTTATCAGAAATTCGATCAGACCTTGTATTTCGACGTGAACGGGCAGTATTTGTATTTTGGAGGCGGCCCCAACGATCCCGGATTTTCGGACTTGTATCCCAATTACCTGTTGGGACTGGTGGACCAATACGGACAAGGCTCCGCGCAGCAAGAGCGGGTGAGAAGCAAAGCGGTATACCTGTTCGCGCAGGATAGCTGGAAGATTCGCTCCAACGTGACGCTGAATTATGGATTGCGTTGGGAATTGAATTCACCGCTGACGGACCAGGGGCAAAAAGTGCAGACTTTTATTCCCGGTCAAAACTCCACTATCTATCCCTGTCAGCTGTCGCCCGATTCTGTTGCAAACTTTCAAAGTTTTGGAATTGCAAATCCCGACTGCGTCAATACCGGAGTGTTGCCAACGGGGTTGGTGGTTCCCGGCGACAAAGGAATTCCGCGCGGCCTGACGCATACCTACTACAAATCGTTCGCTCCGCGCATCGGCATGGCCTGGAGCCCGGGAGCAACTGACGGTGTCTGGGCGAAAATATTTGGTGGCCCGGGCAAGAGCAGCATTCGCGCCGGGTTCGGAATTTTCTATAACCCGGTCGAACAGCTCGTGCTAGAGCAGTTCAGCGCAGAACCGCCATTTGGTGGCAGCACCTTCGTGTTCAACACGCAATTTAATACGCCGTTTTTAAATCAGGATGGAACGACCATCGCGCCGAATCCCTTCAACGGAATTTTGAATCCCCCGCGCGGTCAGCCGGTGGACTGGTCAGTGTTTCGTCCCATCTTGTTGTTCGGACAATTCCCCACGCATCTGCGCCCGCAGTACGCGGAGCAGTACAACTTCGGGATCGAACGGGAAGTGGCCAAGGATTTGGTGCTGACCGTGCAATACGTCGGACGGCAGGGCCACCGGCTGCTGGCTTCGCAGGATTTGAATTACGGACGGGCGCAGACGTGTAACGACCTCCAGAACATTTCCGATCGGACCGGGGACACCAATCTGACGTGCGGTCCATTCTCCGCGGACAACGCTTACTTCATTCCCGCCGGAGAAATTCCTAAAGGCGTCACCTTGAACCTGCCTTACGGGTCTGTACCGAGCGTTACCGGCCCAAATCCCACAGATATTTCTCTCGTTGGGCTACGCCGTTACTCCTCTCCGAATTGTGAACCGACCACGGGAGTTGGATGCCCGGCGGACGGCGTGCCAGTTTTCTCCAGCGTTTTCACACAAAACACCATTGCCAATTCCGCTTACAACGCCTTGCAAGCTAGCCTCGAAAAACATTTTTCGCATGGACTGCAATTTTTGGCTTCTTATACGTATGGCAAGTCCATTGACTTCGCGTCCACGTTCGAAAATCTCGTAGATCCCATTAACCCGAGGCGCAGCCGCGCGTTGTCACTCTTTGATTCCCGGCACCGGTTCGTTTTCAGCTACGTGTGGGAAATTCCTGCTCCGAAGTA
>JBBRPU010000049.1:0-15402 GCA_038227545.1 Candidatus Acidiferrales bacterium | reverse complement strand
GCGGAAGCGGAAGCGGAAAGAGCGCGGCTTAGCGAAAAACTTGTGGAGCTGCGCGGGTCGGTGGAAGCGGATCAAAGCGAATTGGCTGCGGGACGCGCGGAGTTGGCGGCGATGAACGAACGCCTGTCCGCGGCGGATGCGCTGGCCAGCCGGTTAGCGGAAGAAAACGCCGAGCTGGTACGGCGCGAGGCTTCGTTGCTACAGCAACTGACTTCGGTGAACGACGAAGCGGCAGGGCTGGCTCAACAGAGCCAGGAGTTGGCTTTGCAATTGGAGGGATTGCGCGGAGAAAAATTGCGACTGGAAGTGCGTCAGCGCGAGTTGGAACACGAGTGGGATGGCGGTCGCAACCGCGTGGGGCAGATGGAAGATCAGCTGCGGACGGGGCGGCAATCGCTGCAGGAACTTCGCGAGCAGCGCAGTCAGGCGGAAATCGGTCGCGCGCGGAATGATTCCGATCGCCAGCATCTACGCGAAACGTGCATGACGGAAGTGAATGCGCAACCAGAAGACCTGATCGCGACGGAAACGGCGTTCATGAGCGGCGAAGAATTGGCTACTGCAGAGGCCAGCTACCGGGAGATGAAGGAACGTATCGAAGCCATGGGCGCGGTAAACATGATGGCGCTCGAGGAATTCAACGAGTGCGATCAGCGATTCACTTTCCTGACGCGCGAACGCGACGATTTGATGAAATCCATTCTCGATACGCAGCAGGCCATCGCGGAGCTAGACGCGGCCACCAAAGAAAAATTTGAGCACGCGTTTCACGCCATCAACAAGAGTTTTTCTGAAGCGTTTCACACTATTTTCGGCGGGGGAATGGCGGAGATGCGCTTGACGGAGGCGGACAGCTCCGGAGACGCCGGCATTGATGTCGTTGCGTCGCCTCCCGGGAAGCGGCTGCAGAATATTCTGCTGCTGAGCGGCGGGGAAAAAGCCATGACGGCGCTGGCGCTGCTGATCGCGATTTTCCGCTATCAGCCGAGCCCCTTCTGCATCCTGGATGAAGTGGACGCGCCGCTGGACGAAGCGAACGTGGGACGCTTCACCAAGTTGATTGGCGCCATGAGCGACCAGACGCAATTCATCATTGTGACCCACAACCGCAAGACAATGGAGACCGGCAGCGTGCTTTACGGCGTGACCATGCAGGAGCCGGGCGTTTCCAAGTTGGTGAGCGTGCGGTGGGAGGGCGATGCTTCGCCGAAGGAACGGGCCGCGGCTGCATCGGCGGCGTAAACTTCGCGCGGACGCACCCCACGTTATTGTTCGCCTAGCTTTGTGCGGTAATTCTTTCCTGAGTTTTCCACCGCGGTACCTTTGACAACGCCAAGCGCTGCGCTAGAATGCTTTCCGCTTCGTCGAGGGAAAGTTTTTTGCCTGCAATTCCTGCAAGCCGCGTCGTGCGTGAAACAAATTTTGCCGGGCTGACTCCATCGGCTCGCGGCAAAGTTCGCGACATTTACGATCTGGGCGACAAGTTGCTGATCGTGGCAACCGACCGGCTCTCGGCGTTCGACGTGATTCTGCCGACGCCAATCCCCGACAAGGGCCGCGTGCTTACGCAGCTTTCGCTGTTCTGGTTCGAACTGCTGAAGGACGTGATTCCCAACCATGTGTTGAGCGCGACGGATTTTCCCGCGCCATTCGAGGCCCATCGCGAAGAACTTGCGGGGCGTTCCATGGTGGTGCGCAAAACGACGCCGCTGCCCATCGAATGCGTGGTGCGTGGCTACGTTTCCGGGTCGGGCTGGAAGGATTATTCGGCCACGGGGAAAATCTGCGGCATCGAATTGCCGGCCGGGTTGGAACAATCGCAACGTCTGCAGGTGCCGATTTTTACGCCGTCCACAAAAGCCGCGGCTGGGCATGATGAAAATATTTCGTTCGAACAGGCGCGCGCGTTGATCGGCGACGAGATGGCCACGCGGGTACGCGCGGTGAGCATCGCGCTTTATCAACTCGCTGCGGCGTACGCGGAGCCTCGAGGGATTTTGCTGGCGGACACCAAATTCGAGTTTGGCCTGCTGAACGGGCAACTGATGTGGATAGACGAGGCGCTGACGCCGGACTCTTCACGCTTCTGGCCTGCTGCGCAATACCGACCCGGCGGACCGCAACCCTCGTTCGACAAACAATTTGTGCGCGATTACCTGGAGAGCATGCATTGGAACAAGACTCCGCCGGGGCCGGACTTGCCCGCGGGCGTCGTTGCGGCGACGCGCGAAAAATATTTAGAAGCGTTTCGCATTCTTACCGGGCGCGATTTGTAGAACTTGGATTTTGTCGGGCTATTAGAAGCGGATTATTTTTGATGGAGCGTGTCGACGTGAAAGATCAACTGGAAGGGCTCGTCAGTCAGATGGTGGAGCGCGGAATTCTTTTCGACGAAGCGGTTGGTGAATTCGAGAAGCGCTTTATCAAACGGGTCCTGGATCGCGCGCAGGGCAACCAGTCGCGCGCCGCGGAAGCTCTGGGCATGCACCGCAACACGCTGAGCCGCAAGATCGGCGAATACAAACTGGACCACAACGGGCACCGGAGATAGCCAGTTTTAGCGCGGTTCGCCGTGCCAACGCCAGCCGAATCGTTTAGACTCAATCGATTTGAGCGCTGGCCACCCACACTTGGAACAATCTAAAGACTACCCAGTGCCGCGCCGGCGCTGGATGATTGCGTCGCTGCTGGGATTCGGCGTATTCGTAAACTATCTCGATCGCGTCAACATTTCGGTATCGCAGCAGGCGTTGCACGAAGCCTTTGGTATCACCACTGTTACCTTCGGGTATTTGTTGAGCGCGTACAGCTGGACGTATGCCGCGCTGCAACTTCCTTCCGGCGTTTTGCTCGATCGCTTCGGAGTGCGCAAGGTCGGAATCGCCAGCACATTTCTGTGGAGCGTGGCTTCGTTTTGCGCTGCGGCCGCCACGGGCTTGAGCAGTTTTTTTGTCGCACGCTTACTTCTAGGAGTCGGCGAAGCGCCTACATTTCCGGGGAATGCCAAAGCGGTGGGCTACTGGTTTCCTGACCGCGAGCGCAGCCTGGCTACCGCGTTTTTTGATTCCGCCGCCAAGCTGGGTCCGGCGATCGGCGTTCCATTTGTCGGCCTGCTGCTGCTGCATTTTGGCTGGAGGTTCAGTTTTGCGGCCACCGCATTCATCAGTCTTTTTTATTTTGCGCTAGTTTTCTGGCTGTACAGAAATCCCAGCGACGACCGGAAGCTTTCGGAAGCGGAGCGGAAATTTATTGCGGACGGAGGGGCGCAACCCGAGGGCTTGAGCCCATCGCGCAAAGCAGCAACGCTGTGGTATCTCCTGGGGCAGCGCAAAGTCGCTGGACTGGTGCTGGGGTCGGCAGCTTACAACTACACTTTTTATTTGCTGCTGACGTGGTTACCCAGCTATCTCTCCACCGCTCTGCACGTGAACCTTCGGGATTCGGTGTTGTATACCAGCGTTCCGTGGCTCTTCGCGGCGTTCACGGATTTTTTCATCGGCGGCTGGCTGGTGAACGAGTTGATACAACGCGGCTACGATTCTTCGCGGGTGCGCCAGATTGTGCTGGTGGTGGGCACGGCGTTCGGCTTGGGAATTTTTGGCGCGGCACAGGCGAGCACCCCCACGGCCGCAATTTTCTGGATCAGCATTTCGATTGGAGGACTTGCCGCCGCCGCACCGGTCGGCTGGTCCATTCCATCGCTGATCGCTCCTGCCGGAGGGGTGGGAAGATTGGGCGGTATTCTAAATTTCGGGAATCAGTTGTCGGCTATTGTGGCGCCTATCTTTACGGGCTATGTAGTGAGCGCTACGCACTCTTTTGCGTGGGCGTTTGTTGCCGCCGCGGTTTTCCTGCTGATCGGCATTGCGGGGTACGTGCTGCTGCTAGGGCGCATCGAGCCGATTGCGGATGCCATTTGAAATAAAACTTTGCAGAGGAGCGATGTCGACAACGCTTCGTGTTTGGCGTACAACTTTGGAGGCGCTTGACTCACGGGCGGCTCGTACGGGAGAAGCAAAATGAAAATTGGAATGTGCGTGCTACTGTTGATGAGTCTCAGCGTTTCGATTGCTGACGCCCGCCCCGCGAAAGATGCCAAGGCTCCTGGAGTGACAATGCGCGTGTTCGGCAAAACGCATGACGGCCGGGAAGCCCACCTGTACACGCTATCCAATAAAGCAGGGATGGAAGTGGTGATCACCGATTTTGGCGCGACCGTGGTTTCGATCAAGGTTGCCGATCGCAACGGTAAGTTCGGTGACGTTGTGCTGGGTTACGAAACGCTGGAGGGCTACGAGAATGGCACCGCGTATATCGGAGCCACTGCGGGGCGCTATGCCAATCGAATAGCGGGAGCAAAAGTTTCGCTGGATGGCAAAGAATATACGCTGCCAAAAAACGATCATGAGAATCATCTGCATGGCGTATTCAACAAGGTGCTTTGGGATGCGGCGCCCGGTTCAATGAACGACCCGTCGTTGTTGCGCTTGCGTTATATGAGCAAAGATGGAGAAGAAGGTTACCCGGGGAATTTGTCCGTGGAAGTGCGTTTTTCTTTGAATGATGCCAACGAGCTGAAGGTGGAGTACGACGCGACCACCGACAAGAAAACGGTCATCAATCTCACCAACCACTCCTATTTTAATCTGGCAGGTTCGGGAACAATTCTAGAAAACAAGCTTACCCTGCGGGCCGGACGCTTTACGCCCGTGGATGCGGCATTGATTCCGACGGGCGAACTTCGTGCGGTTGCGGGGACACCGTTTGATTTTCGAGAAGCAACGACTGTGGGCGCGCGCATTGATCAGGATGACGAACAGTTAAAGCTGGGGCACGGGTACGATCACAACTGGGTGCTGGACGCCGGCATCAAAGACAAGCCCAGCCTGGCTGCAACTCTTTACGAGCCGACTAGCGGGCGCGTGCTGGAAGTCTCCACCACGGAGCCGGGGATCCAGGTTTATACCGGCAACTTTCTGGATGGCACGGCTCACGGCAAGGGCGGCGTGGATTATCAACGGCGCACGGCAATATGTCTGGAGACGCAACATTTTCCGGATTCGCCGAATCATCCGGATTTTCCAAGCGCCACGCTAAAGCCGGGCAAAAAATTCCATAGCGTTTCGATTTATAAATTTTCAGCGAAGTGACACCGCGGTTGATGCCTCAATTCGATGGGTGGGCTCTAGAAGAGACCGTGGCCACGGATAGCGCCCCGCCCGAATATTGGAGGATGTAGTCAGGCTTGCTGGTGAAATCCATACCGACGGCGAAATCTTCGCGGACCATAAAAACTTTGAAGGTGCGGTCTTGCAACATACCCGGAAAACTTCCCTCGCGATTGCCCAGGGTGAGAGTTTGCTTACCGTCGTCCCAGTGAATCGCGATGGTCGAGTGCGCACCCTTCTCGTAGTTGTAATTGTCATTCTCGTCTTCGTACAGCACGAAGTCACCATCGGCTCCTCCATAAATCCGCAGCTCGATGGGGTCGGCTGGTTTCTCAGCTACAAATAATAATTGCGGGCCCATGGGAATGATCGAGCCGGCGCGAACATAAATCGGCATGCGCTCAAGGTTCGCCGGCGCGTCCATCGCGACCCCACCGTCCAGCGATTTGCCGGTCCAGAAATCGCGCCACGTGCCGCGCGGCAAATACATATGGCGTTTTGTCGCGCCCGGTTCGGTCACGGGATTCACCAGCAACGCCGGGCCGAACATGAACTGGTCCCCGACATTCTGCGCGCGCACATCGGTGCGAAAGTCCATCGCAAGCGGCCGCATGGGTGTGTAGCCTTCGCTGGTGGTTTTCCACGCGAGGGAATAAATGTAAGGCATCAAGCGATAACGCAAGCGATCATAGTCGGTGAGAATTTTCTGCGCCTGCTCGCCGTAGGACCACAATTCATTCGTATTGGTGGTGCGCGTGCCGTGCAGCCGGAAAATCGGGCAAAAAGTTCCGTACTCGAACCAGCGGATGAAAAGCTCCCGATACGCGGGATCGTCGGGGTTGCCGATGATGAACCCGCCGATGTCGGTGGTCCAATAAGGAATTCCTGAGAGCGAAAAGTTGAGGCCCGCGGGGATTTGCCGCGCGAAGCTGAGCCAGTTGGATTCCACATCTCCGGACCAGGCTACGACGCTGTTGCGTTGCGTACCCGCGGCTGCCGAGCGCGAGAGAATGAAGACGCGCTTGTCACTGGAAGCGGCGCGCTGACCTTCGTAAACGGCCTGCGTGGTCATCAGTGAGAATAGATCCGCGTAGCGCGCTCCGCTGCCGAGGGCGGTTTTGTTGTTCACGAGCACGCTGGTTTCGCGGCCTTCGGTTTCCGGCTCATCTGTGTCGAGCCACCAGGCGTCGGCGCCGATCTTGAACAGACCTTTGTCTATCAACTGCCAATAATATTTGCGCGCTTCGGGATTAAAGGCGTCGTAAAGGGCCTGGCCGGCGGGATGAAACCCCGCGGCCTTGGTGCGGTCAATAAAAAACCCGCGCTTATCCATATCGTCGTATACCGGCGAGCCGGGCCGGAAGTAGGGCCAGAAAGAAAACATCACGTGGAAATTATTTTTGTGGAGGTCATCTATCATCCCGGAGGGATCGGGATAGTTTTTGTTGAAGACGGGTTCGCCCATGGTGCGCCACCAGAACCAGTCCTGCACAATATTGTCCACGGGAATGCCCAACTCGCGATATTTGTGCGCCACGCCAAGAACTTCGGCCTGCGATTCGTATCTATTTTTGCACTGCCAGAAACCGTAGGCCCACTTGCCGAACAGCGGCGCGACACCGGTCATGCCGCGATAGTCCGCGATAATTTTGTCGAACTCCGGCCCGTACAGGAAGTAATAGTCTACGGCGTCGGCGACTTCCGAGCTTAAATACAGCGCGTGAGGAAAACGGTTGTTGAAGCGGCTGCGCGAGGCATTGTTCCAGAAGATTCCGTAGCCGTTGCTCGAAAGAAACATGGGGATGGAGATGTTGGTGTTGTCCTGGGAAAGCTCCATATCTTCGCCGTGATAGTTCCACACGCCCGCTTGATGCTGGCCCAGGCCGTAAAACGCTTCGGTGGAATCCCAGAGATTCGAAAACATTTCGGAGTGGTAGGTTTTTTCACCGTTGACCTGCACCGCTGCCAGGCTGCGATCGTAATCCTGAAATAATTTCTTTCCGGTGAGGTCGCTGAAGAGTATGGCGCCGTCTTTGCGCGCTACAGTAACTTTCAGGCGCGCTGTGGATATCGAGATGTCTTTGTCGGTGGATTGCAGAGTCCACGGCGCCAGGGGCCAATCCTGCTGGATGACCATTAACTGCCGCGTTTCTGCCGGAGCAGTTGCAGTCCGTGTGTAAGTCACGCGCACGATGGAGTCGGATTGGACCTGGAGGCGTAGCGCACCAGCGTTCATGCTGAAGGTTACGCCAGTGGTGTCTTTTTTGAAGTCCGTCACCGGATTGAGAGGATTCCACTGCGCGTTGACAAGCACCGGGAGAGCCAACCAGAGCAGCACACAGCCAATCGGCGCGCGACTGGCTATCCGGCTGGCGATACGCGCTAAACGAGCGGCGCTTGACCGGATGCCTGAGAAAGGAGTGTTGTTGAGAAATATCCGCCAAGCAATGGTTTGCGTCATTCAGCCCTCAGCCGTGACATAATTTGGCGGCATTATAGGTGTTTAAGGCGGCTACGAGCAAAAAATCCGTTCTACGTGGCAGCCGGATTTACGTTAAGCGAGGCTAGATGCGTCCCAAGAATTCCAAGGTGTGCTTTTATGGTTGCGTTTTTGCGATCACGTTGTTTCTCGTGTCTGACTCGATACACGCGCAGAAGAAGGATGGCACTGCGCCGTCAAAAGCACTGACGGTAGAGCGGATTTATTCGACCCCGAGCCTTAGCGGAAGCCTGGCGCGGGGAATTGCGTGGACGCCGGATGGCAAGCGGGTGAGTTTTCTTGAGACCAAGAGCTCTGCGGTCTCAGAGTCCAAAGAGTCAAACGAAAATTCGCAGCAACCGAAAAATAAAGCGAAGAAAGAAGCAGGTCCCGATTTGTGGATCATGGACGCGACTTCTGGCGAGCGGCATTTGCTCGTGCCGTCTGACCGCTTGCAGTCCATGCTTCCGGCGAATCCGTCGGAGCCCAGCCAAGCGACGGGGCTTGGCCGCCACGCTCCAGCGGATTATCAGTGGGCGCCGGATGGGACGAGTATTTTGTTTCAGGGAGTGAACGCTCTGGTTTGGTGCGACTTAAAAACGCAAAAGCCGCGCACGCTAGTCAGCGGCACAGCGGAGTTGAGCGATCCCAAGATTTCCCCCGACGGTAATTTGGTGAGTTTTGTGCGCGACCACAATTTATGGGTGGTGAACGTTGCTGATGGCCAAGAGCGCGCACTGACCCAAGGGGGCTCGCAGGACGTGCGCAAGGGCGAGCTGGATTGGGTGTATCCGGAAGAGTTGGAAATCAAGACGGCCTACTGGTGGGCGCCAGACTCTTCGGCGATTGCGTTTCTGGAGATGGACGAACGCAAGGTGGCGGCGTATCCGCTGGTGAATTTCTCGTCGTTCGACGGCGAAGCGGACATGGAGCGCTATCCGCCGGCCGGCGGAGCGAATCCGATTGTGCGCGTGCTGGTTGTACCGTTGAAAGGCGGCGAGCCTAAGGCGATGGATGCGGGTAGCAACACGGACATTTACATTCCGCGCGTGAGCTGGCTGCCTGATTCGAAGCGCCTGGCGATTCAACGGCTGAATCGCGCGCAAACCGTTCTGGAGCTGGTGATCGCGGACGCGGCTACAGGTAAAGCGCGAGTGGCGCTGACGGAAAAAGATCAATACTGGATCAACGTGAACGACGACTTGCAATTTCTGCAGGACGGCCGGCGCTTCGTCTGGTCCAGCGAGCGATCCGGCTCTCGCCACTTGTATCTCTACGATCTGGAGGGTAAGGAGTTGGCGCAGTTAACCAAGGGCGAGTGGGAAGTGACGGCGGTGGATGCTGTGGATGAGAAGGCTGGCGTGATTTATTTTACCGCCACGGAAAAATCTCCGATGGAGCGGCAACTCTACCGCGTGGGGCTGGATGGTTCCGGTTTCACCCGCATCACCAAAGAAGCGGGGACGCACGCGATGGGTTTTCCAATGAGTGCCGGAGGGCGAAATAGGTTTTCACCGACAGCTTTTGTGGACACCTATTCAAACACCATGAGTCCGCCGCGGCAGGATCTGGTTCGGGCTGACGGCTCGCGTGTTGCAGCTATCCATGAAAATAACGTTGCCGAATTGGCGGATTACCATTTCTCGCCCATGGAATTTCTACAGGTGAAGTCTCACGACGGAGTCATGCTGAACGCCAGCATTATCAAGCCTCCGAACTTTGATCCGCGACGCAAGTATCCAGTGCTGGTGTTTACCTATGGCGGGCCGCATGCGCAGGTGGTGCTGAACGACTGGGGCCGCTCGACATTTTTGTGGCATCAGATGATGGCGCAGAAGGGCTACATTATTTTTTCACTGGATAATCGCGGCTCGGCGGGCCGGGGGCATTTGTTCGAAGAGCCCATACACTACCGGCTCGGCGCGCAGGAGCTTTCCGATCAGCGCGACGGCGCAGCGTACTTGAAAGCGTTGCCCTACGTGGATGCCAATCGGATCGGCATATGGGGCTGGAGTTACGGCGGGCACATGACGCTGCACGCCATGTTCGAAGATCCGGAGGACTTTAAAGCGGGATTTGCGGGGGGCCCAGTTACCGACTGGCACTACTACGACACGATTTATACGGAGCGGTATCTCGGGCTGCTGCCGGTCAATGAAGAGTATTACCAGGAATCCTCCCCGATATCGAAAGTGAAACAGTTGAAGGGGAAGTTATTAATCGCCCACGGCACTGGTGACGACAACGTGCATTTCTCAAATACGCTGGCACTGATTAACGAACTGATCGAGGATGGAAAATATGTGGAAGTGCTTCCGTTCCCGGGGCGCGGACATGGGGTCAGCGATCTCCCGGCGCAGCGAATTTTGATGGAACGAGTGACGCGATTCTTTCTGGATAATCTTTAGGAATGTTCGATGTTTTCAGCCTGCCCATATTGTTAATAGCACCAGCATCTAACCTGCCTGGGTACTGAATAACGCCCCGGCGGAAACGAGCCGTCAGTCTCGTCGGAGATTCACCGGCAACTGAAACCGCCCCGGTCGAAACTGACTAACAAAGTTGGTAGAAACCCGGGCGGGGCTGAAAAGCATCAAATCCTGGTGTGCGTCGCGGCCTCCGGCGCGCAGACGGATTGTAAGGGTGAAAGAGGGACCATGTCGCACGCGCCAAGCAATGCCGGGTGGGGAAATCCACCCTGGCAAATCGATTTTCATGCAGCTAAACGGCCGCTGCCTGCGGAAGTGGATTTCGCGATAGTGGGGGCCGGATTTACCGGCCTGTCCGCAGCCTGCCATCTCCGTAAAGTGCGGCCGGACAAAAGTGTCGTGGTTTTTGAGGCGGATTGCGTAGGAGCTGGCTCCAGCGGGCACACTGGCGGAATGACGCTGGCGGAATCGGCGGTTGGAGATTTGCCCGGACTAGGCGATGTGCTGAAGGGTTTTACGGAGATTCAGCGCGAACTGGAAATCGATTGCGATTTCAGCTTGCCGGGCGCCTGGGAAATTGGCCGGCAAAATATAGAAAAAAATTCTGCCATCTCCTGGAACGATTCAGGAACGCTCGGGGTGGTCAACAACGTTCCGGGCGGCTCCGTGGATCCCGGAAAGCTTATCAGCGGTTTGGCGCAGGCGGCGGAGCGGTTGGGTGCGGCAGTTTTCGAGAATAGCCGCGCGCAGAAAGTTTCCTACCAGGAACCTTTGCAGTTGGAGGTAGGCGGTAAACAGATTCGCACGGGGCAGGTATTGATTGCCACCAATGCGGAGTCGCTGGAGCTAAGCGATCTGTCGGGAGGCGCCGAGCCGAAATTTACGTTGGCGCTGGCTACGGAAGAATTGACGGAAAAACAAATTGAGCAAGTGGGGCTGTCTTCGCGGCGGTCTTTTTACACGGTGGACATGCCGTATTTGTGGGGCCGTCCGTTGCGTAAGAGTCAGGTGATCTTTGGCAGCGGTCTGGTGCATTTGCATCATTGGAGCGAATTGCACGATCTGAATATTTCCAGCGGCGAAACTGGAGGGCTGATGCGATTGCTGGAAGCGCGCGTTCGCGGCTTGCATCCGGCACTTGAGAAAGTGGGATTCACAAATCGCTGGGGCGGGCCGATCTTGGTAGCCGACGAAATGAAGCCAGTGTTTCGGCATCATTTGAAAAGCGAAAAAATAATTATCCTTGGCGGATACAGCGGACATGGAGTAGCGCAATCTGTTTATCTCGGGCGCTGGGCAGCTGAGGTGCTGGCGGGCCGCAGGAAGTTGCCAAGCTGGAACTAAACCGGCTCAAACGTTAGAGGACTCAGGGGACGGTGATGTCTTTCAGGCGCGCTTTTACTTTTACGGCTTCGAGGCTCGAGGCATCCCAACCGCCACCCAAGGCTTTAATGAGCAGCACGCTGGTGGTTAGTCTCTGGCCCTGAATGGAAACCAGTTGCTGCTCGTTGGTCAGCAGATTTTGTTGCGCAGTCACCACGTCAAGGTAACTCACCAAGCCGCCGTGGTAACGATTGGTGGAAATTTCCAGCGTGCGGCGTGCGGCGTCCACGGATTGTTGCTGCAATTCCTGGGCTCGCACAAAAACTTCCAGCGCAGTCAGATCGTCCTGCACTTCACGAAACGCGTTCAAGACTGTGCCGCGGTAGCTGGCGACATTGGCATCGAAGCCGGCCTGCGCGTACTGCACCTGGGCGCGGCGGGCTCCGCCGGTGAAAATACTCTCGGCTACATTGGCGCCCACCGCCCAGAAAATGCTTGAGGCGTTGGCTAATTTGGCGATGTCCGAAGCCTGGAATCCGGCGGAGCCAAATAAATTTATAGAAGGATAGTAGGCGGCGGTGGCGACACCGATCTGCGCATTGGCGGAGGCCATCGCGCGTTCCGCCTGCGCGACATCCGGCCGGCGCTCCAGCAAATCGGATGGCAGCCCGGCGTTGAGTGGGGGCGGCGTCGCGGCGTTTAATTCATTCACTGCTAGATGAAAGTCCGGAGCGGCCCTGCCAACCAAAACAGAAATTGCGTCTTCGAATCGACGGCGTTGCTGCAGGCGGAGCTGCGCCTGCGTCTGGGTGTTCCGCAGCAGCGTTTCTTCCTGGGCGACGTCAAGGCCGGAGGCTACGCCGCCGTTGTGGCGGGAATTGACGAGGTCGAATCCTTTTTGCAGGGCCTGTACGGTGCGATTCAGAATTCCGATCTCGCTGTCCAGTTGCCGCAGAGAAAAATAATCGCCCGCAAGCTCGGCGGTGATCACGAGGCGGACGTTTTCAAGATCCGCGGCGCTGGCCTGGTAGGCGGCTTCCGCCGATTCGATGCTGCGGCGCCGTTTGCCAAAAAGATCGAGCTCGTAGCTGGCCACGAAGGGAATCGTGGCGGAATTCTGGTTCACGGGAATGGGAGAAATAGGCGAGCCGGCGACGGGCCGATTTCCGGAGAGTCGTTGCCGCTCGATAGTGGGTGTCGTTCCGGGCTGCAGGCCGACAGTTGGGAACAGCGTGGAGATCTGGACTGCGGCCGTCGCGCGCGCTTGGTCGAGGCGCGCGGCGGCGACTTTGATGGTTTGATTGGCGTCCAGCGTTTGTTTTTCGAGAGCGGTTAATTCGTCGTCGTGAAAAACGTCCCACCATTGGCCTTTGGGCAACGTATCTTTTGGCGCGCTTTCCCGCCACGGCTCTTGAACATCCCAGGTAACGGGCACTGGCGCGGTGGGCCGATGATAGTTCGGTCCTACGGTGCATCCGAACAGCACCGAGGCGGCGGCGATAGCGGATAGGCCGATGCGCGCGCGATAGTCCGGCAAAAATGCTTTGCGTCTGCTGCAGTTCATGTGGAAGTGAGGACCATTTCCGGCTTGGTGGCTACGGATTCTTTGGCGCCGGCTGGCCATTAGTAGCGTTGCCTTGCCCGCTGGAGTTGCCTGTCCCGGTGCTCGCGGGCGCAGGGGCAGGAGTCTGAGCGACCTCCTTGACGTTCACTTGCACGCCGTCGTCCAGCGAATCCGCGGGGTTGAGGACGATCCAGTCGGTGGCCTGGAGGCCTTGCAAGACTTCCAGAGTCGTTCCGTAGTCGCGTCCAATCGTCAGCGCCTGCAGGTGCGTCTTATGGTTGTCGTCGATCACCACGGCGCGCAATCCTTCTGATCGGAATAACAAAGCGTTCACCGGAACCTGCAGCCGCGCGCCGGTGACTTTCACTTCCAGATGCACCTGCGCATAGCCGCCAGGCAGCAACTGGCCGGTTTTATTGGGGACGTCAACTTCGGTCAGCAATGTACGCGTAGTCAGATCAATGGAATCGGCGGTACGCGCCACGGTGCCGTGAAATTTCTGACCGGGGTACTGCGCCAGTTCCAGGTACGCGCCCAGCCCCACATGAATGGTGGGCGCATAATTTTCCGGCACGTTCACGAACACACGAATAGGATCCGTTTGCGCAAGCGCGAACAATTCCTGGGCCGAGCCACCGTTGCCGGCGTTCACCAAATTTCCCAAGTCCACGTTGCGGCGCGTGATTACCCCGCTGAACGGCGCGTAAATATGTTTGAACCCCGCGGTTTCCTGCAGACGGCGCACGTTGGCTTCCGCGGACTGGGTATTGGCACGCTTGGCCGCGAGATCGCCGGACGCGTTGTCAGCCTCCTGCTTCGAGACGCTGTCGGATTGCAGCAGACCTTGATATCGCGAAGAGGTGATTTGCGAAAGGTTTTGATTCGCCTGCGCGGTGCCCAGCTCAGCTCGCGATTGGGCGAGTTGCTGTTCGATTTCCGGAGCGTCGATGTCCGCGAGAAGCTCGCCCTTGGTTACGCGGGTGCCGATGTCGTGATACCACTTTTTCAGGTAGCCGCTGGTGCGGGCATAAATGGGCGATTCCACGTACGCCTGTAAGGTGGAAGGCAACACCAAGTCTTCTGCATCCGATGGGGCAATGGGGTGCACAACGGAAACGGTGGGTACGGCGAGAGTCTCCGTTTCGTTGGCTAGGGCTCGGTACTGCGATCGCCGATGCAACAGCGTGAATGCGCCGGCTAGCACGAGGAGGACGGCGACTACCGCGAGCCACAGGAACAGCCGGCTGCGTGGCGGTTCCGGCGAGTGCTGCCGGACCCGCGAATTCTTTTCCGCTGATGCTTGATCGTTCTGTTCCATAACTCCCTGACTCATCATTTTGCTCCACTGCTGTACCGTGGTCTACGCGATGGCTTCCCGCCGTCCGTGCGATTTTCTTTTTTCCAGCCACCCATGAATCATGGAAAAAACGCAGGGCACAAAAAATAATGTAGCGAAGGTAGCGAAGAGCAATCCACCGATTACCGCGCGGCCCAATGGCGCGTTCTGTTCGCCGCCTTCACCCAGCCCGATGGCCATGGGCACCATACCAATGATCATCGCCAGCGCGGTCATGATGACGGGACGCATACGCACAAAGCCAGCTTCCACGGCGGCGTCCAACGGACTCTTGCCTTCGTCCATCTGTTCGCGCGCGAACGACACCATCAGAATGCTGTTGGCGGTAGCCACGCCCATACACATGATCGCACCAGTCAGAGATGGCACGCTCAGCGTCGTGTGAGTGATGAGCAGCATCCAGCAAATTCCCGCCAGCGCGCCCGGCAACGCGGTGATGATGATGAAGGGATCAAGCCACGACTGGAAGTTCACCACGATCAGCAAATACGCGAGGACGATGGCTCCGAGAAGGCCAAATGCCAGTCCGGTGAAGGAAGTCTTCATGGTTTGCACTTGTCCGCGGGTGATAATGTGACTTCCTTTCGGCAATTCTTTTTCGATGTTCTTCACCTGCAGGGCCACTTCATCGGCGACTCCGCCCAGATCGCGCCCATCCACACTGGAGTACACATTAATCATGGGTTGAGCATTGTAGTGCGAGATCACTGCGGGTCGGGCGGTTGTGGAGGTAGTGACCAGGTTGGCAAGAATCTGGGGACGCAGGTTCGGTCCACTCCCCGTCACCGGGGTGTTTTGCAGTGATTGGTAAGTGTCCAGCCGATATTGGGGCGTCTGCACGGCGACGCTGTAGCTGACGCCATTTTTAGGGTCCAGCCAGAACGTTGGTGCGGTTTGAAAGCTGGAGCTTAGCGAAACCAGTAAATTCTGGGCTACATCCTTGGCTTGCAAGCCCAATGCTTGAACACGCGTGCGGTCGATCTCCATGTGCAAGGTGGGCTGGTCGAGAGCCTGCTGCACGTGGACGTCGGCGGCGCCTGGAATGTGACGCAGCTCGTTGGCTAGCTTCTCGGCAATTTTGT
>JBBRPU010000048.1:0-15520 GCA_038227545.1 Candidatus Acidiferrales bacterium | reverse complement strand
TAGGCGGCAAAGAAAAAGGTGCGATCTTTCAGAATGGGGCCCCCAAGTGACCCGCCGAAATTATTGTTGTTGAAATGCGATTGAGGATTGGGAGTGCCGTCCTGATTGTGCGAGACATTGAAATAATTGCGCGCGTCGAAATAGGAATTGCGAAAATATTCGTAGAGCGAGCCATGCAAGGCGTTGCTGCCGGAGCGCGTAACGATGTTCACGATCGAGCCGGAATTGCGGCCATATTCAGCGGGGAAATTTGATTGCAGGTTGAATTCCTGAATGGCATCCAGGGGAAGAAGCGTGGCCGGCGCGCCGGTGATGCCCACTTGATTCAGCGCGGAATTGTTGAACCAGGGATCGTTGTTGTCGGTGCCGTCGAGCGTGTAGTTGTTGGAGCGATCGCGATTACCGTTGATGTTGAATTGGCCAAAACCCTTTTCGGTGCCGGCGACTCCGGAACCCTCCACAGTTACTCCGGGGGCGAGCGCGACAAGTTTGGTGAAGTCGCGGCCGTTCAGCGGCAGCTCTTGAACGAGAGTGCGATCGACGATCTGGCTAAGGGTGGTGTTGGAAGATTCGACGAGAGACGCGGTGTCGCGCACCTGCACTTCTACAGTGGCAGCTCCCGTCAAGCTGAGAGCGTAATCCACGGTGGTGTCCGCGCCAGTGCTCACGCGAGTGCGGACGGTGTTACGTTGAAAACCGGCCTTTTCAAAAGAAAGCTCGTACTCGCCAGGTTGCAGTTCGGCGAGAACATATCCGCCATCATCGAAGGTGGCGGCTTCGCGGGTCTCCCCGGTGGCGAGGTTTTTGGCCACTACTTTCGTGGCTGGCACGGCAGCGCCAGAGGAGTCCGTGACCGTGCCGCGGAGGGAGCCGCGAAAAGATTGCGCGAAGGAAGGGACCAGCCAAAAAACGAATGCCAGCAGCAGTGCGAAAGAAAATTTGACGGTGTGCGGCAGCTTAACTTGGGTGAAGCTCATCTTTTTATCCTTTATTAAAAGAACAAGAATCGCGATTCAGTTTATTTTGGCGCCTTTGCGCGGAATAAAAATTGTGCCCGGTGGCGTGAAATTAAATTTCCTGGCGTAATTGCCTTCGTTGCTGGCGATGCCCACGCGGCCGCGCGAATCAATGTACAAAAGCGATTCGCCTACGGGGACGTTCATGAATGTTTTGACGTACGGCACAGTGACCGGTTTCTTGTCTATCAGCACGGTGACCTTGTCGCCGAGTGCGTAGCCGAGCTGCTTGAAGTCGTCGCCCGGAACGTTGGTGATGAGCGAACCGAAGGGATCGTCGAGGCCGATAATGTCGCCTTCGATTCCTTTTTCCGTAGTCTTCGAGGAGCTGACCGTTAAGCGAACCAGTGTGGGGACCTCGGGTCCGGCCCGGGTGAAATCCCAACCAGCGGCCAGGTGCGCGGCGGCGGGGGAAAAAATGTCACGTCCGTGAAAAGTGCTGCTGACGGCGGCTTGAATCATCCAGGTGGGATTGGTGATTTCGCGCGCGGAATCCAGACCATCGCGATCGATGACCGGAGTGATCAGGCCGTTATCGGGGAGCACGAAAAATTGTCCCTTTTTCGTTTTGACGATCACCGCTTTGCGAGATGTGCCTACACCGGGATCCACCACCACCAGGAAAACTGTGCCGCTGGGGTAATAGGGAGTGACGCCCGCGAGGAAGCGCGCGCCTTCTTCAATCGAAAAGGGCGTAACCTGATGGGTGATATCAGTGAGACGGAGGTCCGGCGGCGCGATGGAAAATATTACGGCGCGGCAAATGGCTACCGCGTCGTTGGCGGTGCCGAAATCGGTCATGAAGACGATCGTGGGATGGGCTGCGGCCGCGGATTGTTGGGCTGGCGATGCGGTAGACGCCGGTTCGCGAGAGTAGGCGAGCTGAAGCGGCAGAGCCGCTGTGAACAGTGTGGCGATGGCAAATAATCTGAGACGCAAAAACATTCATTCCCCCTAAAAAAGCAAATCAGAATTGAGTACGGGCGAAAACAACTACGTTACGAAGACCTGAAAGCGAGCTTCAACAGCGCTTGGAACTGAGCTGCGAGGGTATTAGAAATAGAAGATGGCCAGGCTTTTGCATCGCGCACGTTCTCACTCCTGAGTTGAAAAATTGTACCTGAAAGGAGGATGAACAGGAAATCAACCTGGGCGGAGAAGCGGGTGCGTTGCAGGTTAGTTGCGGGGTGGGAAATCGAATTAGCAGCAGGTTCCTCACCCGCCTGGGGAAGGCGGCGGGTTCGGAATGACACCGTCAAACGAAGAGACGACACGCCGACTTCGAATTATTTCGGAGTCGTAGTAATGGGTGCGCGTTCAAAGATGACCGCCCGAGAGAGTCCAAGAAAAGCCGGGGTAGTTCTCGTTACCGGGATCAGGCGGGGACTTTGGAGGATTTGTCGGCGGGATGGATGACGACCTGGCGCTCTTCGCCCATGCCGATGCTTTCGGTGCGGATGCCGGGAATGTCTTTGAGCGCGAGGTGCACGATGCGGCGCTCGCGGGAAGACATGGGATTAAGGCGAAAGGGTTGGCGCGAACTTTCGACGCGCTCGGCGGCGACTTTGGCGGTCATGCGCAGCTCTTCAAAACGCAGGGCGCGGTAGCCGCCGCAGTCTACGTGAATTTTTTCGTGGAAGGCGGGCTCCAGGCGCAAGGCGCGAAAGGCCAGGTGTTCGATGGCTTTAAGGACTTCAGCGTTGCGTTCGAGAAGGATTTCTTTGTCGCGGCCGTCGAGGTCAGCGATGACTTCCGCGTGACCTTCAAGGCCGACGGTTTCGGCGGGAATGGCGCGGACGCTCACGCTGAGCTCCAGACCGGCGGCACGCACACTGTCGGCCAGGAAGCTTTGCAGCGCGTCGGCCGTTGCCATGCGATCGAGCTTTCCATCGTGGACGAGACTGGGGATCATCAGCCCTCCGAACGTAGTAATGCGACAGCGTTCGGTTCTTTCAGATTATGATTTTTTGCCGCGAACAGGTTTTGTAACGGGCGCCACAACCACTGGATGCTGGCGGTTCAGGTACCACTGTTGCGCAATGCCAACCAAACTGCTGGTGAGAATATACACCGCCAAGCCGCTGGAGATAGGCGAAATAATGAAAATTCCCGCCATAGTAACGGGCATGATTTTCATCATCATCTGCTGCTGCGGGTCGGTGGAGGTCATGGGCGTCATTTTCGAAACGAGATACATGGAGACACCCATCATGACCGGCAGCACATAATAAGGATCACGCGCGGAAAGATCGGTGATCCAGCCGAACCAGCGGGCGTGGCGCATTTCGATGGCGAAGCGCAACGCGTTATTCAAACCGAACCAGATGGGCATCTGTAAAAACATCTGGAAGCAGCCGCCGACGGGGTTGATGCCTTCGCGGCTGTAGACGGCCATGACTTCTTTGTTCATATCCGCTTTGCGCGGATCGTTCATCTTGTATTTTTTATAGCGTTCCTGGATGGATTTAATTTCCGGGCCCACGCGCTGCATTTTCAGCGTTGTTTTGTAGCTGGAGATGCGCAGCGGAAACAGGGCCATATTAATGACCAGGGTAAGAACGACGATGGCCCAGCCCCAGTTCGGGACGTATTTGTGCAGCCATTTGAGCGCGTGGAAAAGCGGGTCGGCGATGAACTCCATCCAGCCAAAATTAACGAGGCCGTGGAGCGGTGGGGTCATGCGCTTGAGGTCGTCGTAATCTTTGGGCCCAACGTACACGCGGAGGGCGAGCGCCTGCGGGCCGGTGGCGGTGGCTACTTGCGGAACAGCCTCCGGTGATTCGACGCCGTTGACGGTGACGGGGCGGAAATCTCGCCAGTAGCGTGTTTGGAGCGTGCCGGGAGCGGCGCCGTTCGCGGGCATGAATGCGGCGGTGAAGTAGCGGTCTTCCACACCGGTGAAATCCTTGCCGCCCTGCCATACGCCGGGTCCCCACTTGTCGAGGCCTTCGAGTTTTTTGTAGGGGAAATTCTGGATCTTGCCGCTTTCGCTGTAGTAAGTGGTGACGGTTTCTACGGGCGCCGGATTGGTGACGGTGAGGTCGCCGAATCCGCCGAGCCATCCGAGTCCCGCGGCGATGGGCTTGCCGTCGAGCTTGGCGGTGGCGTCCACGCGAACGACGTAAGAGTGATCAAAGTGATAGCGCTTGGTGATTTCGAGATGGCCGTCGCTCCAGGAAAACGCCACGTCGGCGGGCGCGGTGATGGTGGCGGCGGTGTCGGAGGAAAGTTTGTAGAGACCGTTGTTGGCGGCTTTTTCGAGCTCGGGATTGTCGAGGACCAGCGCGAATGGCCAGCCGCCGGTTTGCTGCGAAGCGTCGGGATGCACCACGTCGAGAACGCGCTGCGGCTTGTTGTCGTCTTTGTACTTGGAAAGCTGCCAGCTTTTGACGACTGCGCCACGATTGGAAATTTCCACGCGATACAAATCGTCCTGCACGACGATGTTGTGTTCTTCGCTGGCCGCTTGCGGCGGCGCGGCGGGAGTTGCACTTGGCACCTTGCCAGCGGCAGTTGATGCGGAAGCTGTGCCCGAGGGGGCCGGCGAAACCGCGGACGGAGTTTGCGGCGCGGTGATGGCGGGCTTGGGTTGCGGCGGCGGGGGCAGCGGCGGCTTGGGCGCAAAAAACTTCACCCACAGAAGGATGACCAGCATGGAGAGCAGCGAAGCGCCGAGAATTCTCATCTCTGGCGATTGCACACCCTTGGGCGCAGCGCTCACGAATGTACCTCTTCCAGTTCCGGGACCGGGTCGTAACCAAATTTGCGGGACAGCGGATGACAGCGGGCCAGCCGCTTAGTGCCGAGCCACACGCCGCGCGCCACGCCAAAACGCTCGATGGCTTCGTAGGTATATTGCGAGCAACTAGGATCGAAGCGGCAATTTCCGGCGAAGAGCATGGACAAATAAGCCTGGTAAAAACGTAGCGCGAGCAGCGCGGCCTTCACGGGCGTGGAGCGCGTGGCGTTATTTTCGGCGGCAGGATTTTGCGCGTTGATGGCCACGGAGGTCACGCAGTTTGCAGCAAACGCAGCAGGTCCGCCGTCAGCGTGGTGTGCGTGGAGCGCGCCACGACGTTTTTCGGATGAATGACCATGTCCCATCCCGGTGGTATCTCCAGACGATGACAACGAACCGCTTCGCGCAGGCGGCGGCGAATACGATTTCGCACTACCGCTCCGCCCAACGCCTTTTTGATGCTGAAGCCAAAGCGGCTAAGCGGCAACTGATTGGCGCGAAAAAAAACCACGAAGTGAGCGCTGGAACGCCGGCGTCCGGCACGATAGACGGCGTCGAAATCTCCGCGGCGCACCAGTCGCGCAGCGCGCGGAAAATTCAGGCGCTGCACTTTTTCCGGGCGTGGCACTTCATACGGGGGTGAGGCGATGACGGCCCTTCTTACGGCGTGCGGCGAGGACCTTGCGGCCTCCCGCGGTTTTCATGCGCGAACGGAAGCCATGCGTTTTGGCGCGGCGACGTTTGCGCGGCTGGTATGTGCGCTTAGGCAAAACAATTCTCCTTGTAGTGCAAGGGCCGGACAGCGGCCAAAGCTAATGATGCGTTCGCAAAACCATAGGAGCGAGCGTACCGGTGAACAGCGAACAACTCACCGCGGAGGCGGTTGGTTTTGAATGTTCAAGTGTATTCGAGGCGTGCGGGAGGGTCAAGAAAAGCGAGGGGTAGCTGATGGGGAGGGCAACACTGATACAGGGACGCCAAGTTATTTCACTTGTCCGGCAGCGTTAATCAGAGCTTGAGATTGGGATATAATCAGCCGAAAAAAAAACGCACCTATGCCGCCAATTAAATCGGAAAAAACTCGGCGCCCTTTGAAAATTGCGATTGCCGCTTTGCCTGTGCTCCTAATTCTTGGATTGTGGCTCACAAGAGGACAACCTTTGGGCCCCGGCTCCTAGGCGCAGCTGTCAACTTACTCTTAACATTCTGGTTTATTTTCCTTGTAAGAAAATCAAGAAATGGACGAGTATCCCGCATGAAAAATCCCGTTCGCTTCCTGATGCACGTCCCCGTTCCCTGGGTATTCGTTCTGACCTACCTCCTCGGCGCATTCTTGGAGCACGGTGTATTAAAATCTCTGCGTCCGGGCGCCGTCAGTCCAAAGGCCGCCATGCTGAGCAACTACGCTGGAGCCGCTCTATTTGCTGTGGGTCTGGTGATCGCCGGATGGGGCTGGGGAATCTTTCGCAAGGCTCGCACCACTACCGTTCCGGGTAAGGCGTCCGACAAGCTGGTCACCTGGGGACCCTATCACTTCACCCGAAATCCGATGTATGTTGGTCTTACTTGCTGTTATCTCGGTGAGGCAGCACTCATGAAACAGCTCTGGCCCGTCCTCGTCCTGCCTCTCATGATTGCCTACCTCAACTGGACGGTGATCCCGATCGAAGAAGCCAGACTCAAGGAAGTCTTCCACGACGATTACGAACAGTACCGCTCCCGCGTGCGCCGTTGGATTTAGGCGGCAATTTCCTTTGGGCCCGCCGCCTGCAACACTGGTTTTTTGTTTCCAATAGAACTCTGATTGGATATAACTCCTGGTAAGTCGGGTTACCGGAGATGTGCTCTTGGGGTCAGATTTTTCACTTTCCGGTAACGGCGTTTAATCAGGACTTATTTATCGGGAGAAGAATCCCGACCCCCAAGCACCAACAAAAAAGCACGCGAACAGCAGCGCTCCTAGCACTAGAAGCCTTCGGACAAGCCCCCCATCCGGATAGAGTCTTTTATATTCGGCAAACACCCGCTCGTACTTGGACCAATTCCACCATAGGTGTGAGAAGTGGCGTTCTCGTGGCAATCTGTCGTTCACCTTGTCTACTATCTGGAAAACGACGAAAGTCGACATAGCCGCACACGCCAAACCGCAAATGAAGGCAGCAATATCGATAATGTCGTTGGGTATCATTCCGCCATATTAGTACAGTTGATATTTGAAATTTTAAGGCAACTCCCGGTTAGTCGGGTAACCGGACAGTGTGCCTTCGCGGGGGTCTTAGGGTCTACCGTTTGTCTGTTAATCTCAGCCAGTGCAAGTCTGCTTCGAGCGCAGTTGGTCCAGTAGATTAGCCGCTCAAACGCGAGGTTGGCCAGAGCCCACAAAAATTCTTGTCCGCCTCAGTTCACCGCAAACAAGCTGTGCTATTTTTTCTGCGAGCAGTGACTAGCCACCAGTTTCCATGCGCCACCCTGGTTGGCCCACGCATCTGTGCAAATCACCGAGCGGCTGCGATGTTGGCCGTGGTAGACGTCGTCGTAGGTGTTTAGAAAACGTGCAACGGCGACATTGTCGTACGCGCTGACTTTCAAGTCGCTGACGGTCATGCTGTTGACTTTGTTCTTGGCCGGGTCCGCGGCGTCGGCGATCAGCGAGGCCTTGGTGACCCATTCTCCGAAGCTGGTACCCTCGACGACATCATCGGCCAAATTCGTTTTTATAAACGACACATCGTTCGCTAGCGCTGCCTTGGTCTGTTCATTCTCGAGCTTGGTGATCGCCGCAACAACATCGGAACTATTCATCTGGCTGCGCAGAACCGGGAGCAGGACCGCGACGCAGCTCAAACATGTCGCCACCACGATTGTAGTTTTGGTTTTCATGTGAATCCTTTCTAACCTGGATTTGCGATTTCAAAACAGAGCAAGCACTTTGGACGTTGCGCACATCGTATGCTTCGCGTGTACTAGAGGCAACAAAGTTATTTCGTGCCCGACGCTGTTTCAATCTGGCTCCCGAGTTCAAGTCCCGATTGGTCGGGTTACCGGACAAGCAGTTTTTGGCCATTTTCACTTTTCCGGTAACGGCGTTGATCGGGACCTAACGCGACTGTTAGCCAAAACTCCCGGATTGCCGAACCGGAGTCGGGAGACTTTGGTCACCCTGCGGCAGTATCGCGAGCCACGGCGCTTTCCGTATCGCAGTGAAAATAGAAGCGGTTGCCGTCGAGGTCTTCGACTGTGAATTGACGCAAATCTCAGGGCTTCTTTTCCCCGGGGTGTATCATTTTTCCCCTCTCCATAAGCTACCCCTTCAAGAGAAGTGAGGGCGCTAAATTCAATTCATCTGGTAGACGCTTGTGGAACTGGCCCTTCGCATCATTCATTACTGGTGGAAACTGTCGGCTCGCACATTTATGGCGGTGCAACTACAATGGCGCGGATTTAGCTGGAGGCGGTTTGTTTGACGGGGAGGAAACTTTGAAGACCTGGTATGTGTACGCGGTGTTGACGGTGGTGACCTGGGGCTTGTGGGGTGTGTGCAGCAAGATTGCGTCAACGCATGCTAAGCCTAGGCAGGCGTTGTTGTTTCAAACGGTGGGAATCATTGTGTTTGCTGTTTTGCTGCTGGCGCTGGAGAAGTTTAAGATCGAATGGAATTTTGTGGGGTTCAGTTGGGCGGCGCTGGGGGGTTTTCTGGTGTTTGTCGGTTTCCTGACTTTTTTCGCGGCATTGGACCAGGGAAAAGCATCCACGGTGGTGACGCTGTCGGCGCTGTATCCGCTGATCACGATTCTGTGCAGCGTCGCGTTTCTGCACGAAAAGTTAACGGCGCGGCAAGGAATCGGGATTGTGGTGGCGTTGATCGCGAGCGTGTTGCTCGCCGAGTAGACGCGTGCAGGGAATGCGAATCGCCGCGGCGCGCCTGCCGTTAGTCAGCGCCATCCGGAGCCGGAGATGCGAATTCCCCGTTGCTCCAGTTGCGCTAGAAATTCACCCGGAGGAATAGCGGTTTCGGGCGGCTGGACGCCGGTGGCGGTGATTTGGCCCGCGGCGATCATTTGGGCGGCAACGGATATGGGGAAGCCGGTATCTCTGGCCACCGCGCTCAAAGCGGGTTTCGAGGTGAAGCGGGTAGTAGCGTCGAGCGACAAAATTTTTGCCCGGCCTCGCCGTTTGCCGCGCACGACCACGCGAATGGTTTCGACATCTCGTGGGGCTTTACCGGAAGGCGGGCGAAGCTTCAGCAAATTTTCCAGCATGGCGCGGGGAGATACCTGGTGGCCCGCAACCGTGATGGTTTTTTGTTGCAGTAAACCAATTTCCGCAAGAAGTTGGGTCGCGGCGATGAGCTGCGGATCGTAATTGATTTTGAAGAAAGCTTCCTGGATTCCTTTGGCCTTGAAGCTGACCGGGATGGTGGCCACTTCCGAATGAATGGAGTGACGTACTTCCAATCGCCCAATGGGCTTTGGAAAAGTGACGAGCTCCGCGCCAGAGAAGCGCTCGCGGGATGCAAAGCGCCTATGCTGGAAATGTATCGGTGGAATGCTCAGTTCATCGAGGATCGTAGCGACCGAGAAGCCAAAGGCCAGCGCGTCCGGATGGGACTGGAAATCGCGGCTCCCGTTATAGACCGAGACGGTTTGCACGCGGTCGAGTTGATCCGCGAGAAAGCGCGCCGCTACGTTGGCGATGCCTGGGGCGCTGCCGATGCCGAGGATGGCCAATTTGCCGATGCGCCGGAATTCTCTGTCGAGCTTTAATTGTTTGCGCGTGGTGTAAAACAGGCCGCCCAAATCCAGATAATGAACGCTCGCGGCCAGCGCCGCCTTCATCACCTGCAGATTCCAATAGTATTGCGTGCAATTCAAGACGGCTTCGTAGCCGGCGAGCACCTTGGACAGTGCCGGGACATCGCGAACGTCTACACGTATGGCTTTGGCTTTGCCCGCGCCAAACTGGCGGGCGACTTTCCTGGCGCGAGCAACGTCGTAGTCGGCGACTAAAATGTTTTTCACGCTCCGCGACTGCGCGAGGTCATGTACCGTCGCGCAGCCCATCATTCCAGCGCCCAAAACGGCGAATCTCATAAAGGTGTCACCCATTTCGCAGCCATGTTTTGAGGATCCGAAGCGCGGCTATTTCAGGTTGTTGATATGCAGCGCGACGGTTTTCAAGTGGGTCATATCGTCAAAAGTAAAGCGGCCACCAAGCCGCCCATAACCGCTGCGGGTTCCCCCGCCTCCACCAAAGGGCTCATGCGCTTCCCAATAGTCGGTGGTGTCGTTGATCACCACGTTTCCGGCGCGCAAACGGTCCGCGAAGTAAAACGCTTTGTCTATGTCTCTGGTGAAAACCGCCATCTGCAATCCGTAGCCGGTGCCGTTGGCAAGTTCGATGGCCTGGTCGTAGCTGTCCACAGTAATCAGCGGAACCACCGGTCCGAACGTTTCCTCGCGATTGAGCAGGGTGTCGGCGGTTACGTTATCAACCACCGTCGGCTCGAAAAACATATTGGTGGGATGGCCGGTGGCGCGCTTGCCTCCTACAACGACGCGCGCTCCTTTTTTCAACGCGTCGGCGAGATGGCTTTCCGTTTTCTCCAGCACCGATACGTTGTTCATGGGGCCCATTTTAACTTCGGAATGGAAAGGGTCGCCCACGCGAAAAGTCTTGGCCTCCTCCACGAGGAGGTCGAGGAAATCGCTTTTCACGCGACGATCCACGAGCACTCGTTCGGTCGCGCAGCACACCTGGCCGGCATTGAAATAGGCTCCGAAGGCGGCGGCCTTGGCGGCGCGTGGCAGGTCGGCATCCTCGAGAACAATTTGCGGACCGTTGCCGCCAAGTTCCATGAGTAATTTTTTAACTCCCGCGCGCCGCTGAATGGTATCGCCGGTGGTGGTCTCACCGGTGAGGCCGATGCCATCAATACCTGGGTGGGTTATCAGTGCGTCGCCGGTGGTGGGCCCGTCCCCGCAAACCAGGTTGAAAACTCCGGGCGGCAGTTGCGCTTCGGCAATACACTGCGTCAGAAGAAAACCAGCGAGCGGCGTTTGCTCCGCGGGTTTGAAAACGATGGTGTTGCCTGCGGCGATGCCGGGCCCAATATATTCCGACGGAATCACCGTAGGAAAATTCCACGGGGTGATGATGGCCCAGGTGCCGATGGCCACTTTAAAGGTGAACAAGCGTTTGTTGGGATCGCGCGCGGGGATGATCGGGGTTTCGAGGCGCTTCACATCTTCGGCGGCAATGCGAAAATTTTCGGCGGTTTCTTCCACTTCCGGCAGGGCTTCCGCTAAGTACGGTTTGCCCTGTTCGAGAGAAATGATGGTGGCAAGTTCTTCCTTGCGCGCGAGGATTCGGTCGGCGATGCGATGGCAGGCGGCGGCGCGTTCGAAAGGAGCGGTAAGACGCCACCCGTCCCAGGCTTTGCGAGCGGATTCCACGGCACGCGCCACATCACTAGGGGAAGCGTGCGGACCGGAGGCCAGCAACTTGCCGGTGGCCGGATTCACTACATCAATCCGCTTTTTGGAGTCGGAATCCACCCAGGCGCCGCCGATAAAGAGTTTTAAGGGCGGAAGACCGGCGAGCGCCTGGTCAGATTGTGCTGGAGAAGAGCTCACGAGCACCTCACGGGGAAGCAGTTCTGTTTGTGCAAGACGGGGATTCTGGCACGCTACTATAAATTAGTAAAGTTTGGGGCTTGGACAAGAATGCGGCGAAATTAACTGCGGTTGGGTCGATCAACCAAATTTGATAGCGTTGACGAACTTAAAAAAGAAAGGCAGTCCGGTTAAGGACTGCCTGAGCGAATTCCGGACAAACAATTCCGGGGTGTTACTGTTTATCGTAAACCTGCACGTCGTGAGTCTTCACCCCTGCGGCATTGGTTCCTGTGGCGTCCACGGTAGCAACTTTTCCATCCTTCGAAATGGACACCTTCGAGGTGCCCAGCGTTTTGCCACCCTTCTTTAGGGTGGCGACATAGTGGTTGGCATCAACGCGCTTGATTGCAGCGGTGTCCGCCCCGTTGGGAACTGTTCCGGTAATAGGGTTGTCGTTGCCGTCAAATTTAACCGCGAAGCTATAGGCAATGGCCGCTCCGTCGGCAGCGACTCCGTCAAAGGTATATTTCACGCCATCGCCTTGAGCTTCGACGGTGCGGGTAAGGGATTTGGGCGTCGGGCCCGGTTCGTATTTGGACTTAGCGGTATTCAGTTTCCAGGTTCCGAGCAGTGCCTCGTTCTGCGCCTGAAGACTGGAGGCCGCCGCAACGGATAGAACTGCGATAGCAAAAAACTTTAACGCGCGCATGAGTTTGACCCTCCTGGGTCTGACTTCGTTTGCAAAATAGACTTGTTTCGATAGTGATGGGACAAAGAGTTGAAAAAGGCCTGCGCGACAATAGACGTGCCCAAGCGCAATGTCAACCACTTCGCAGGCAAACATCGCGCTGATTCAGCGAAGTTCAAAAGTCACTTCAATGTCCACCCGGGTTGGCACGGCCGTGCCGTCGGGTAAATGTCCAGGAACAAACTGCCAAGTCTCCACAGCATGGGCAGCGTTCTCGTCCAATCCGTAACCAGCCGCCCTCACCAACCGAATGTCGGTAGCGCCTCCATCCGCACACACCGTCAGGCGAAGTACCGATTTGGCCTTGGAAACCTTACTCGCGCGCGCTTCAGGCGAAAACCCAGGTTGAGGGCAATACTTGCATAGCGGTGGGGTCACACCGCCAAACAGGGCCAGATAAACCCGGGTAACTGGATCACGAACGGGTGTATCAGGTGACGTTTCGAGTGATTGAGGCTTGGGTAGTTTGGTTTTGAACTCGGCAATCTTTTTGTCATCTGCGGTATTCGTCAGTGTGAGCAAAATCTCAATGGTTTGACCTTGTATCTTGTAGTGGCCGCTAATGGCGACGTGAACCCCCTCCGAATTAGCAATCGAACGGAAGACCAGAGGGTCCTCGAAGTCAATTGCCATCCACTTCTTCTCTTCCAACGCACGGATCAGTCGTGCATTGTCAAACACCTGCATCCCGGTGTTAGTTCCGGTCAATGCCGCGCTTAGCTGCTCGGATAATTTCAACCCATAGCCACGGGAATCCATAGTTTTCTCGGCATGAAACGGGCGCACGGCGACTAATTTGTTTCCCGTTTTAATTAATTTGTCGGCGATGCGGGCGGCAAGGGAATCCATATTCGCCGAATCAGCTTACGAAAAGCTGATATTTTCCGGGCGGGTGGAGTTCGCGCTACCGTGAATTAGCGACAAACTGAGTAACAACGTGAATAGCGCAGCGCGCAAGGACACTCTGTTCGCCATTTTGATCATCGGGTTTAGGAAATTCGAGGAGAGACTATCATCAACAACTCGGTAATGCACTGGACGCCCATTTGAAGTAGGCGACGCGAAACTATCTCAACTGGAAAAAAACGGCTTGATTGAATAAGCTGTGGACCCTACTTACGGTGTCCTGACGTGCGGTGTACGGGTGTTGGCGGAGTACGAAAATTAGCGGTTCGGGAGTAAGCGTGGCGTCCAGCCATTACATCATGCGTTTTGTATTGCTCTTGTTATTAAGCGCCAGCCCCGCGTTCGCGCAGGGGCTTGTAGAGGGCACGGTTCGGGACATCCATGGCACCGCGGTTCCCAATAGCACGGTGTCCTTGCAGCGCGAGGAGGGCAAAACCGTCCTGGCGGCGGAGACGGATGCGGAAGGCAAATTCCGCTTCACTGCGCTGGACGCCGGGGAATACACGCTAAAAGTTGATGCTGACGGTTACTATCCAACTTCTTTTCAATTCGTGCTGAGGGCGCGGCAGCCGCTTTCCCTCAATTTGGATGTGGAACGCAAGGAGACGCTTCGCGAGCGAGTGGAAGTGCAGTCGAAATACCTGACCGTGGACCCGGAGAAAACCGGCAGCTCCTACGTGTTCACCAGGCAGGATCTCGAACGCTTGCCCGAGCCGCTGGTGGAGAGCACCAACGACCTGGCCAATAACCTGATGCCCGGGGCCAGCGACAGCCACGACAATTTTCTGGCGGTGCGTGGCACGGAGTTTTCGCTGCATGAATTTGTGAATGGCGTTTCGTTTCTGGACAACATGCAGCCGCAATTCTCTCCGGGCGTGAGTCCGCAACTGTTTGAGACCGTGGAGCTGATGACCGGAGGATTTACGCCGGAGTACGGGAATCGATTTGGCGGGGTGCTGGACATCACGACGCGCTCGGGCGCGGACTTGGGCGGCCATGGCGACGTAAATTTTCGCGGCGCGACGGTGCAAAATTACGATTTGAATGCGGATTACGGCGGGCAGGCCGGCAAGTTGGGTTACTTCGCTTTTGTGGATGGGTTTACTTCCGGCCGTTACCTGGATCCGCCGCAGCCGCGCGCGCTTTACGATTTCGGGAAAGGGTCGCGCGCGGCGGTGCAGCTGGATTGGGGCACGGGATCAAGGGACGCGTTCAAGCTGTTGCTGATGGGTTCGGGAACAAATTTCCAGCAGCCCAACATTACCGAAGACCAGGAGGCCGGGCGCGATGCGCGGCGGCACCTGCGGCAAGCTACGGCGATTCTGGGATGGACGCATACCTTCAGTCCGCAGGCGTTGCTGCATACCTCTATATATGAGCGAACCAGCGCGGATCACGTGCTGCCGACTACCGATCCGGACACGCCGCTTTCCGATGCTTCACGAACGCTCTTTACGCTGGGCGTGAAGAGCGATTTTTCGTACGCCATCAGCAAGCACGTGTTCAAGGCCGGCATTGACCTTGTACATTTGCGCGAAGGGGAAAGTTTTTTTCTGGACAGCCGCGGCGACCCGGATGTCTTTCCGCCGTTCAGCGGATGGGCCACCGGCGGGCAGGCCAGCGTTTACGTGCAGGATCATTTCAAGCCGGTGCGAGATCTGACCATTGATCTGGGGCTGCGCTACGACCATTTCGACCTGGTGCGCGCCGATGGGCAGGTGAGCCCTCGCGTGGGCGTCGCGTATCACATTGTCAGGACGAAATCGGTTCTGCACGCCGCGTACAACCGCTTGTTTTCGCCGCCGCCCATTGAATATTCCTTACTGGCGAGCTTCATCGGTAACAGCACTCCAGCGCCCGGCCAGCGCGTTGGCAACGTGCGGCCGTACACGCAGAATTATTATGAAGTGGGGTGGTCGCAGGAGATCTATCCCCGCGTGAGTTTCGAAATTAACGCGTACCTGCACACCGGGCACAATAGTTTCGAGAATCACGAAATTTCCATCTCGCGAATTTTTGTCCCTATCAATTTTGACGCGGCGCGCTCCAAGGGCGTGGAGGCGGTATTGAGCATGCGCCAACTGGAACGCTTCGGCATCACCGGCCGGCTGCAGTACGCGCTTTCGAAGACATATTTTTACGGCCCAATTACCGGCGGGTTTGCCGGTGACGAGCCGCTGGATCAGAGCGAAAGAATTATCCCCGCGTTCGACCAGACGCATACCGGCACCGGGCAGATTTTTTACCACAGCCGCGACACGCGGTGGCGGGGGTTCTGGGCCGGCAGTGCTTTGCGTTACGGCAGTGGAACTATCGTTGAACATGGGTCGCGCTTACCGCAACACTTCACCGCGGATCTGGCGGCGGGAGTCAACGTCTGGAAAACCGAATCGCGCCGCATGGAGCTGGAGTTCGACATCACCAACGTGGGGAACAGCATTTATGAAATTGCCAAAGAGAGTGAAGAGATTCCGATCCAGTACGCTCCTTCGCGGAC